>DAOVUP010000087.1 GCA_030632525.1 Desulfobacteraceae bacterium
CCAGTACCCAATACCCAGTATATTTTACATACCAGGGTTTAATTTGAAAGGCAAATAATGAGGGTACGCCCCAGAATCTTTTTGATCAAACATAATCAAATTAGGTGAAAATAGATTAAAGTAGGATTATAATAGTTTATTTTAATCATAATTCGAAGACAATTTGAAAATTCTTGACAATATTGGGTCTTAATGTTATTAATATTTAATTATGTATTCTTGATCCCTCGGCATTCTCTTTCGGCTGTCATGCGGGGTACTAAAATGAGCACAAACCACGAACAATTTAAAGATGAGAAAGAAACCTGGGAAGGTCTCCCGAATATTGATTCGAACAGGCTGCCTCATGAACCTAAGGTTCCCGGAGATCTACCTCCTGATGATGAGGTCATAGACCTTGTAGATGTCGTTATGAAGGGGGAAAAGCCCCAGGATGTGGAGACTGATGATCTCGCGCTGTTGTTAGATAAAGAAGAAAACTCTAAAGGGGAAACAGTCATTGAGGAAAAGGCTGAAGAGGATTCATCTGCATTGCCTCGCGCCCTTGAAAAAGAGAGTGCAGAAGATCGAGATGACACCTATGAGCCGCTTGATTTTGATTTTGAACTCCCCGAGGATCTCGAAAAACCGGACACAGATGCCTTTGCAGAGCTTCCTCAGGATGACTTGGCGGAGGTGGTGGCAAGTTTAGAAGATGCAAATAAGACCGATGAATCCGGGGTTACGGCCATTTCTAAAGAGCTACCCGCTATTTCCGCGGAAAGACTTGAGAATATAATTACCGAGGCGGTCAAGGACGTTGTAGAGAGGGTTACAAGAGAAACCATGTCTGAGGTAGCTGAAAAGGTAATCAAAGAGGCTATTGAAGGCCTGAAGCAGAGTCTTGAACCACCGCCGGCGTAGCCGTTGGTTCCAGCGGTTTTCTAAAAACCCCATAAAAGCGAATATGCAGACCTCGTTAAGTAGTCGAGACCTTTGAAAAATGCTCATATTTGTTCAAGGTCAAGGAAGGCGAGGATTTTAACCGCAGGAATATGTTGAATATTTCGAGGATTAAAATCTGAGCCTGACGCTGAGATTGGGCAGATAAGCGCAGACTTCGAAAGGGGGCGTTTTGCAAAGGTCTCTGGTCGAGTCCCGCCTAAGGCAGCCTTCTTCCCTTTGACTTTCATTTGTCATTTGAGCTTTTTCATGTGATATTGTTATCCAATGAGCCGATTAAAATCATGCCCTCCCTCCGGCTTCCGGCTCGTAGCCTACAGCTTGTAGAGGGCGTAACACCATAGGCTGGAGGCTGGGCGTACATGCTATATATATTTTCAGGAGTGTTTGATAGATGAAAAATGAATTAATGGCAAAGAGTTACGAATCTAAGAGTGTTGAGCATAAATGGTACGAATACTGGGAAAACAACGGTCTCTTTAAACCAGAAGCCACCTCTGACAAGGACCCCTATTGCATCGTGATTCCACCCCCAAATGTCACCGGGACCCTTCACATGGGCCACGCCCTGAACAATACCCTTCAAGATATCCTCTGCCGCTTCAAAAAAATGAAAGGGTTTAATGTCCTGTGGCAGCCGGGAACCGACCATGCGGGGATCGCTACCCAGAACGTAGTGGAAAAGGATTTGGCAGCCAGGGGCACAGACCGGCACGCAGTTGGAAGGGAGAGATTCATTGAATTGGTCTGGGAGTGGAGGAAGAAATACGGCGGGCTGATAATTAATCAATTAAGAAGATTGGGCTGTTCCTGCGACTGGAGCAGAGAACGTTTTACCATGGATGAAGGGCTGTCCAAGGCAGTAAAGGAGGTCTTTGTACGCCTATATGAGGAAGGGCACATTTATCGTGGAGATTACATCATAAACTGGTGCCCCAGATGCCATACCGCCTTGGCCGATATTGAGGTTGAGCATAAAGAGAAAGAAAGCCATCTTTATTATATTCGCTATCCTTTCAAAAACGGTGAGGGGCATCTGACAGTTGCCACCACCCGGCCGGAGACCCTTTTGGGAGACACTGCCGTGGCCGTTAACCCTGAGGACGATCGGTACACAGCGTTGTCAGATCCCCATGTCCTGTTGCCTATTCTCAATAAGCCTATCCCGGTCATCTTCGATAAATACGTCGATATGGAATTTGGCACCGGGGCGCTTAAAATCACACCCGCCCATGACCCAAATGACTTTGAAATAGGGAATATCCACCATCTTGAGAGGATCAAGGTGATTGACGAAAACGGCATAATGAATGATTTAGCCGGACCATACCAGGGAATGGAGAGATTTGAATGCCGTGAACGGATCATAGAAGACCTGAAGGATGCGGGCCTTCTCGACAAAATAGAGCCATATCAAAACGCAATCGGGCACTGCTATCGCTGCAAGACCATGATCGAACCCCTCCTTTCAAAACAGTGGTTTGTGAAGACCGGTCCCCTTGCCAAAGAGGCAAGTAAGGCGGTCAGGGACGGAAAAACCAAGATTTTTCCTGCCAACTGGGAGGGTGTTTATTTTGAGTGGATGGATAATATCAAGGACTGGTGTATTTCTCGACAGATCTGGTGGGGGCATCGGATCCCTGCATGGTACTGCCAGAAATGCGGAGCGGTCCTGGTGGCCAAGGAAGCACCGGTGAGCTGTAACTCATGTGAGAGTCATGCTCTTGTTCAGGAAACAGACGTCCTTGACACATGGTTCAGCTCAGCCCTGTGGCCATTTTCCACATTAGGCTGGCCTGACTCTACGTCCGAACTCAAGACTTTTTACCCGACCGCTGCCCTTGTGACCGGTTTTGACATCCTCTTCTTCTGGGTAGCCCGGATGATGATGATGGGAATCCATTTCATGGGAGATATCCCCTTTAAGGATGTCTATATCCATGCCTTGGTCAGGGACGCGGAAGGGAAAAAGATGAGCAAATCAAAGGGAAATGTCATCGATCCCCTCGAGATTATGGACCAGTTCGGCACAGACGCCTTCCGTTTTACCTTGGCAGCCTTGGCAGCCCAGGGGAGGGACATCAAGCTCTCTGAAGAGACCATCGTAGGTTATCGCCATTTTGTAAATAAAATATGGAATGCCGCTCGATTTGCCTTGATGAACTTAGACGAAAACGAAGACCCGAAACACGATGAAAGGGCCTACACCTTAGCCGACCGGTGGATTTTGACAAGGCTCGGACAGGTCAGCGAAGAGGTGTCCCGGGCCATTGAAGCGTATCAGTTTAATGAGGCCGCAGGTCATTGTTATCAGTTTATCTGGCATGAGTTGTGTGACTGGTATCTTGAGATGGCAAAGCAAGAGCTTTATGGTAATAATGGGATTTCAAAAGACACCGCAAGGGCCGTTGTTCAAGAGGCGCTTATGGCCGCATTGAAGCTGCTGCACCCGTTTATGCCCTTTGTAACAGAGGAAATATGGCAAAAGCTTCCCGAGACAGATGGGAGCATCATGACTGCCAGTTTTCCTGATCGCTCTGATTTTTTAATAGATGAAGATGCCCTAAAAGAGATGAATCTCTTGATGGGGGTTATAGCAGCAATACGCAACATCCGAGGGGAGATGAACATACCCCCCTCAAAAAATGTCAATCTAATCATCGATGCAAAAAATAAACAGGATGAGGAAATCTTAGAGCGGAATCTGGCATACATTCAGACTCTCGCCAAGGTGGATGATGCATCCATCGGTTCAGGCCTCCCAAAACCGGATAAATCGGCAACTGCGATGTTCGAAGAGACATCGGTTCACGTTCTTCTTGAGGGGCTGATAGACTTTGAGGAAGAGAAAAAAAGGATAAGAAAAGCGATCAGCAAAATTGAGAAAGATATGGAAACCTCTAACAAGAAGCTCTCAAACAGGGGGTTTTTAGAAAAGGCGCCGGCCGAAATCGTGGCAGATGTAAAAGCTAAATTTGAAGGCTTCTCTACAAAACTCTCAAAGCTGAAACAAAACCTCTCATTCCTGGAGACCATTGATGATTGTTGAAGAAACGAATAAATGCAGATTCATCGGGGATTATTGCCCGATGGCAGTACGTATGATTAAGCTGGCCCTTGAGGAAGACTTAGGAGCCGGGGATGTGACTACGGACGCTATTATAGATACGGATCTGAAGGGAGAGGCATATCTTATCGCCCGGGAGGAGTTAGTCTTAGCCGGGATGGCGGTATTCAAGAGCGTGTTTTTTGAAGTTGACCCTGGAACAGAGTTTGAGGAATATTATGGTGATGGCGACCTCATACCCCCTGAAACGCGTGTCTGTCTTCTCAGGGGTCAATTAGCGTCTATATTACGCGGTGAAAGGACAGCCCTCAACTTCCTCCAACGGATGAGTGGAATCGCTACCCTGACACGCCGGTACGTGGAAAAGGTCAGACCTGCCAGGGTCAGGATCCTGGACACAAGAAAGACTGCACCCGGTCTACGGTGGTTTGATAAATATGCGGTCAAGATGGGCGGGGGAAGCAATCACCGCTTTGGACTGTCTGATGGGATACTTATAAAGGACAATCATATTGCAGCGGCCGGTTCCATTTCCAGCGCCCTGAGTCTTGCCAAAAGAAATGCCCCGCACACCCTGAAAATAGAAGTGGAAGTGGAAGATCTGACCGGGGTGGAAGAGGCCTGCCGAGGCGGGGCAGACGCTATCCTCCTTGACAATATGCACCCCGAAGAATTGAGAAAGGCAGTTGAACTCGTGGACGGTTCGGCCATGACTGAGGCCTCGGGCGGTATTACCCTGGATACAGTGGAAGATATCGCCAGGACCGGTGTGGATATGATTTCCATAGGTGCCCTTACCCACTCGGCCAAGGCCGCTGATTTCAGTCTCGAGATCAGAACTGAATGAGAAGCAAATGAGTGTTCCAGCCATTGATATGAATGGGGTCTGGTTTTCCTATGATAGAACCCCGATCCTCGAAGACGTCACCCTCACATTGAAACAGGGCGACTTTTTAGGGATCATCGGGCCGAACGGAGGGGGAAAGACAACGCTCCTTAAACTCCTCTTGGGAGTGTTAAAGCCTGATAGAGGGACGATCAGAATCTTGGGTGAAGCGCCTCACGATGCCAATCATCGTGTTGGATACGTGCCTCAGAACACCGAGCTTAATATCACCTTTCCGATCTCTGTCATGGAAGTCGCCCTGATGGGCAGATTGTCCCGATCCCGCATAGGGAGAAGATATTCCAGCAACGACCGTTCAAAGGTTGAAGAAGTGCTCAAGAAAGTAGGAATATGGGAACACCGGCATATCCCGATCGGAAAGCTCTCAGGCGGACAGAGGCAGCGGGTTTTTATTGCCAGGGCCCTTGCCACCGATCCTGAGATCCTCTTCTTGGATGAACCTACCGCCAGTGTAGACCCGGAGTTTGAGATAGACCTGTTTGATTTTTTGCGAGAACTGAACAAGAGGGTAACCATCGTGGCGATCACCCATGATGTGGGTGTAATATCCAGAAACGTAAAATCAGTGGCCTGTGTTAATAAGACCTTCATATACCATGAAGAAGGACAAATCACCGCAGAGATGCTCGATATGGCTTATCAATGTCCGGTGGATCTGATCGCCCACGGAATACCTCACCGGGTACTTCCCACCCATACGGAGAAGTAAAGAGATGTGGGAGGCCCTGCAATTTGATTTTATGAGAAATGCCCTGCTGGCCGGTGTCCTTGTCAGCATCTCTTGCGGCATCATCGGAAGCCTCGTAGTTGTCAACCGGATCGTTTTTATCTCAGGAGGTATTGCCCACGCCGCCTTTGGCGGGATCGGATTGGCATTTTTTTTAGGGTTTTCTCCATCATTGGGGGCTTCACTCTTTGCAGTCGGGGTCGCCATCATCATGGGCGCGGTAAGCTTCAAGAGCAAACACAGAGCAGATACTATCATCGGCGTCTTATGGGCAATAGGAATGGCCCTCGGTATCATACTAATTGATCTGACGCCGGGTTATCACGTTGATCTGATGAGCTACCTCTTCGGAAGCATCCTTACCGTACCGGGGTCGGACATCTGGATCATAATCACGTTAAACCTAGGCATAGTCCTTACAGTACTTATCTTCTACAAGGAATTTATTGCCATGTCCTACGACGAGGAATTCGCTTTTATCGTAGGTATCCCGGTAAAACCGCTATACTTCGTTCTGCTCGGCATGACGGCCCTCGCAGTAGTCATGACCATACAGGTTGTCGGTCTGATCCTGGTCATCGCTCTATTAACCATCCCACCCTACATTGCGGAAAAATACACCAGGTCATTGGGCGGAATGATGGTGTTATCATCGATCTTAGGCATATTTTTTACATTTGGGGGCCTGTGGCTCTCCTATAGCTATGACCTTACATCCGGAGCCACTATTATCCTGGTTGCCGGTGTTGGGTTTTTTATCTTTCAAGCCGTTGGCCTATTTAGTGTCCAAAGGAAAACTAGGATTTTTCGTTCAGAGCAAGGAAGACGAAAATTTTAACCACCCCGCTCAAATACAGCGGGACAGGCATCCATACATTGAGTATTTCGAGGATTAAAATTTGAGTCTGACGCAGATATGGGTGAAAAAAACAGTTTTCGTTCAGGCACTATTTAAAGGGAGAGGAGGAATTACCCGATGAATTTGAATATCTTTTCCCCCATAAAAAGAGTTAAAAAAAGAG
>DAOVUP010000156.1 GCA_030632525.1 Desulfobacteraceae bacterium
GCTAACCACCTATCGGGATGATTTCCACAAATACGGCGGGGAAATGGAAGCCGCAGCATTGAGTAAAATCATGTTGTCCGTGGCACGTCAGTTGGGAAATAAATTTATGTACAGTCGGGTGGATCCTGCGAGTAAGGCCGGCCCCATTAAAAAAGCCTTTCATTTGCTTTGTCAGGCAAAAGTCTGCTCAAAAGTGGCCCATTCAAGCGGAAACGGATTGCCGTTGGGTGCGGAGTCAAACGAGAAATTTTTTAAGGCGCTGATGGTGGATATCGGGCTCATTTCCGTGCAGTTAGGGTTTTCATCAACAAGACGCCGGGAGGCCGCAAACCTTATTCTGTCCAATAAAGGGGGGCTGGCGGAGCAGTTTGTGGGTCAGCAATTGCGCGCTTTGCAAGGTCCTCTGGTGGAGGCCTCTCTTTTCTACTGGCAAAGAACCGGGGGAAGACAGGGGGAGATTGATTACCTCATGCAGTACGGGGATCAGTTGGTTCCTATCGAGGTAAAATCCGGTCCGGCGGGCAGCATGAAGTCGCTGCATCAATTCATGGCGGAAAAAAGTCTGGATTTCGCGGTCCGATGCAATTTCAATTTACCCACCCTGGAAAACATCAGCCTGAAAACCACCTTAGGCCAATCCGTCTCTTACCGCCTCTTTTCAATACCCGTGTATCTGACCCAATGTCTTGACCGGCTCATGGAAGAGGCGAAAAGCACTTCGTGATAGAGAGAAGGTCATCTATCTCAGACGAGGAAAACAGATTTTTGTTCGCAATTCCGGTTTATGAGGATTAGTTTAGGCACGCTTGGAATATTTGAAAAAAGGCTATAAACTCAGGATGATGGAGGATGAAATGACAGGGAATATTCTCAGGGAGTTGTGGAAATGGCAGGAGCGGCATACAGGATTACGTGGTAAATGGAACCAAGCATTTCTGATTGCAAAAACTTTGAAAAGTATTTTAGTGGCAATTGCTGTACTGGTTTCTTTTAATCTTGCCCCTGTCCAAGCAGGCGATCCGCTCCCCAAAGGGGAGGGTAGAAACCTTGTTTCTAAGAAATGTCAGCGATGTCATAATCTTGATCGCATACAGGAAATGAGAGGCTCGAGAGAGCAATGGTCAGAGATACTCGAAGAAATGACCAATAACGGTCTTGAACTTAATGACAAAGATTCGAAACTGGTCTTAAAATATCTTGAGACTCATTTGGGACCTTCTCCAAAAAAATAGGGTATTACAAGGTGTGCGGTTAAACAATATGTCTCATAAGTATGACCACAGACAGAAGCCTTCACAATTCTTAGTTGAGAACATCGACCTGCTGCCTAAAGGGCGCGCGCTGGATCTGGCCATGGGCGGGGGACGGAATGCGGTTTATTTAGCTAAGATGGGTTATGAAACAGAGGGGATTGATATTTCCCGGAAAGAAGTGGGCGCCGCCCTTGAACTGGCCCGGACGTCCGGGGTTGATCTGAAGGCCCACATACGGGATCTTGAGGGTAACGTCCATTTTGATGAAGCCTCGTATGACGTTATTATCTGTTTTAACTACCTGCATCGCACCCTCATTCCGAAGATGAAAGACGCGGTTCGCACAGGAGGGATGATAGTTTATGAAACCTATATCGTTGATCAGACCCAGTTTGGCAGACCGAGGAATCCAAGCCATCTGTTAGAACGAAATGAGCTGCTTAATATGTTCCGTGAGTTCCGGTGTCTTCGCTATCGAGAGGGCATTATAGAGAATCGAAAGGCCCTTGCCGGTATAGTAGCGGAAAAAGTGGTAGCCGTTAACGGCTCGAAACTTGTCGAAGATCCCGTTTTTAGCGGGAAAATTGGAAAGTAGAAATTGGGCGGGATCGTATGAAATGGAAGCAATTTTTTACTCCGGTTAAGAACATGGATGCTGAAGAGACCAGGACATATATGGCCCAGCATGAGGAAGGGAGCTATACCCTTTTGGATGTACGTCAACCAGGGGAATATGAAAGCTCCAGGATCCCTGGGGCCACACTTATCCCCCTTCCTCAGCTTTCTGACAGGCTCGGGGAGCTTGATCCTGAAAAACCTGTAATAACTTACTGAGCCATAGGAGGCCGCAGCCGTGCCGCTGCGCAACTTCTGGCAGGACAAGGATTTAAGGAGGTATATAACCTTAAAGGGGGCATCAGGGCCTGGCATGGCCTTACTGCCGCAGGACCCGTTGAGATGGGCTGGATGATCTTTACGGGGGACGAGTCTCCCTTAGAGGTAATCACCTTTGCCTATGGGATGGAGCAGGGCCTTGGAGAGTTTTACTCTTCTGCAGCAGAAATGATCGAGGACAAGAATGTAGTCGGGCTTTTGAGGAAGTTGGCCCGGATTGAAGAAAACCATAAAAAGAAACTTCTTGATCTATATATGACTCTGGGTGAAACGGGGAAAGGGCGTGAGGCCTTTGAGGCAGAGATCATGAGCGAGATGATGGAAGGAGGTTTCACCACTGAGGAATTCATAGAAAAAAACAGACCTGCAATGGAGACAACAGCGGATACCCTGAGTCTGGCCATGATGCTTGAGACCCAGGCCCTGGACCTCTATCTGAGATACTCCCAGAAGGCTGAAGATCAAGAAAGCAGGAGTGTCCTGTACCGGATAGCCGAAGATGAAAAGGCCCATTTGGCAGCCTTGGGCGATATGATGGAGGCCATTCATAATGAAGAATGAAATTCTTATCAGGCTTGTTTCATTTGCCTCAGTTTTTGTTTTAATCGCCCTCTGGGAATTGGCAAGACCCCGCCGTGATCTGACCACATCCAAGGCAAAGCGATGGTTCGGCAATCTCGGGATAGTGGGCCTAAATTCGTTGTCAGCACAGCTGCTGATGCCGGTTATGCCGGTGGCCATGGCCCTTATCGTAAAGGAAAACCACTGGGGGCTTTTGAATACCTTGAATATCCCCTACCCTGTAGCAGTAGCGGCCAGCGTGATTCTCCTCGATCTTGTTGTATACATACAGCATGTCATGTTTCATGCCATACCGATCCTCTGGAGATTCCATATGATGCACCATGCGGATCTGGATTACGACCTGACTACCGGTCTCCGTTTCCATCCTATAGAAATTCTGATCTCTTTCGGTATTAAATTAGCGGTCGTTGTCGTACTTGGCCCACCGGTTTTGGCTGTTATCCTCTTTGAGATATTGCTCAACGCCACTGCAACCTTCAACCACGGAAACATCCATATGCCTGAAAAGGTCGACCGGATACTTCGTCTCTTTGTGGTTACGCCTGATATGCATCGTGTCCATCATTCCGTCACAATCCGGGAGACAAACAGCAATTTCGGCTTCAATATGCCCTGGTGGGATCGGCTTTTCGGGACTTACCGGGCCCAGCCCGCGGCAGGCCATAAAGGGATGACCATCGGACTTTCCCAGTTTCGTGACCCGAAACGCCTGACGTTCCCCTGGATGTTAGCCCTGCCTTTTATCGGAAAAACTGGGCGTTATTCCATCAACGGATGGGGGCGTGAGCCTGTTGTTAGAAAGGAGTAAGGGAATTGGAAGACTTTGACAGGTATCGCTCGGAATTCCCAATTACAGAAAACCATATTTTTATGAATCACGCCGCGGTCTCTTCGCCCCCCATCCGGGTGGTTAAGTCTGTGGAGTCGCTGTTGCGGGAGTTCAGTTATTGCGGTATTGAGTGTTATCCCAAATGGCTAAAAAGGATTGCTGAAGTCCGCGGGCTTTTCGCAAAACTGATTAAGGCCCATGACCATGAAATCGCCTTTGTCGGCAATACCTCAGAGGGGCTGAGCTGTGTTGCGGGAGGTCTTAAATGGAAAAAGGGTGACGTGGTCCTTGTTACGAGACCTGAGTTTCCAGCCAATATCTATCCCTGGATGAATCTCGAGCGTCAAGGGGTCTTTCTCCAATTTGTGCAAAGAAGGGAAGGTCGTTTCGGGATCAGGGACATAGAAAGGGCGCTGAAACCTCGGACCCGCCTACTTTCAGTCAGTTCGGTAGATTTTTCCACGGGTTTTAGTTGTGGTCTGGAGGCCATAGGAGATTTTTGCAGGAGAAAAGGGATACTCTTCTGCGTGGATGCCATTCAAAGTTTAGGCGTTATCCCCATGGATGTGAAAAAATTCGGCATCCATTTTATGGCTGCCGGCGGTCATAAATGGCTCCTAAGTACCATGGGCTGCGGGACCCTGTTCATCTCCAATGAGGTAAATGATATGGTTCACCCGGACCGGGTTGGATGGAAAAGCGTGGTGGATGAGGACGAGTTTTTCCAACCCAGTTTTGACCTGAAGCCGGATGCGCTTCGCTTTGAGCCCGGGACCATGAATTTTGCCGGGATTTATGCCTTGGGCGCAGCCATTGATTTACTCCAGGAATTGGGGATAGAAAAGATCTACCGCAATGTTTTGAGTATAAACGATCTCCTCTTACAGGGATTGATGGATCGAGATGTCCGGATTATGACGCCCATGGGTCGGGAGGAACGCTCCGGTATACTCAGCTTTATCCCTTCTTCAGACCCCAAATCCCTCTTTAAATTTTTGGCCGGGAAAAAGATCGTGGTTTCTCTGAGGGATAATATGATCCGGCTTTCACCCCATTTTTATAATAATGGGGATGATGTTAGGACCTTTTTTGAGGCGCTGGATGGTTTTGGGAAAAAAATCTAATTTCAAACTGTTGAATATTAATGAAAAATGAGGGGTCAGCCAAAGGGATTGTTTGGGATTTGAGCGAGCTGTACCATGGGGATACGGACCTTGAACTGGATAAGGATCTTGAGACAGCTCGAGATAAGGCCCTCGGCCTTGTCGCTTCGTTCAAGGGAAAGATTAATAATAAGAACCTGGACCCCAAAACACTCCTCTCTGCTATTCGTAAATATGAATCAATCCACGAGATGGGCATGCGGCCCTGCCTCTTCGCCTATCTTTACCACTCAGCAGATACCCGGGATCACAAGAGGACCAGGCTCCTGCAGAAAGTCAAAGAGAAATGGAATGAGATCTCTCAGATCCTCACGTTTTTTGAGCTTGAGATAAAGGCACTTCCGGAAGACTCCTTAAA
>DAOVUP010000251.1 GCA_030632525.1 Desulfobacteraceae bacterium
AACCTTCGATCCAGTGTCCTAAAACACGCCTTACCAGGTTCTGCTGGTCATCTAAAGGCGTGACGATGAAAAGCCTTTTGACACCATAAGTCTTAGCCAGTCTGGCCAAATCATGGATGTCTAATGTAGTTATGGCCGAGGTTATCCTCTCATAATTTTTGTTGTAAACAGGAAAATGAATCAGCCCCATGTAGAGACGCAAAGTTACGCCCCCTATAATTCCGCCAAAATCGCCTTATCCTCAGGCGCCAATTTTGCCTGTTTGAGCAGGTCAGGCCTTTTTTCTAATGTCCTCTTCAGGGATTCCTCTCTCCTCCACACTCGAATCTTTTCATGATTGCCTGACAAGAGGATCTCCGGGACCTCTTTGTCCTGGAACATCCTTGGTCTGGTGTACTGGGGGTATTCCAGAAGCCCATCTTCAAAAGAGTCTTCGAGATTTGACCTCTCACTCCCGAGAACGCCGGGAATCAGACGACTTACTGCGTCAACAATGACCATTGCGCCCAACTCTCCACCGCTCAAAACATAATCACCGATGGAAAGCTCCATATGGGTACAGGTCAACTTGATTCTCTCATCTACCCCTTCGTAACGACCACAGATAAGAATGAGCTGATCCCACCCGGACATTTCCCACGCAATCGATTGATCAAACAGCTTCCCCTGGGGACTGAGAAGAATAACAGGGCTCCTTCCATCTACCCTTTCAACCGATTTGAGGGCACGATAGATTGGACCCGGTTTCATGACCATACCTTCACCGCCCCCATAAGGACGATCATCGGTGGTCTTGTGCGTACCTTTAGCAAAATCACGTATATTAATCAGGTTAACATCCACCAATCCCCTCTTTACCGCGCGCCCCAAGACACCTTGTTGCAGGTAAGCGGTAAGCATTTCAGGGAATAAGGTGAGGACATCAAACTTCATTCAAATCTAACAACCCCTCCATGGCTGAGATAGTCATCTTTCCTTTTTCGAGATCGATCTCTTGAACCACCTCGTAGGTGGCCGGGACAAAGATCTCTTTCTCTCCAGTCCCCACCACATAGATTTCGTTACTGCCCGCAGGTATAATCCCGGAAATGGTTCCTAAATAGTCCCCTGTGTCCAAAAAAACCTTGAGACCAATAAGTTCATGCCAAAAGTACTCTCCTTCTTCGCGGGTAATGGCCTCATATTTTGCTAAGACCTCTGCGCCTCTAAATTCTTCTGCCTGATCGACAGAATTCACACCCTCTAAGTTCATCAAGAGGATATTCTTGTGGGGTCGAACGGACAGCACCCGGTACCCGTGAAGCTTGCCTGAAACGGCCCTCAGGTAGATCTCCTCAGAATCGATAAATGATGCCTCAGAAGGTGCATAAGACCAGACACGAAGAAGACCTTCCAGTCCGTGAGGCTTGATCACCTTTCCCAAAACAAGCAACTTATCCGATGAACCGGAACTCAAGGCTATCATAGTGTCCATCCAGAAATGAGATAGTTTTTGCAAGATCAAGGAAGACGAAAATTTTAACCACAGGAATACATTGGAGTATTTCGAGGATTAAAATTTGAGTCTGACGCTGAGATTGCTGAAAATAGCCATTTATGGATCGATACTATTCTATAATCTCCAAAACCGATCGTTTCCTGATTTTCGTGGAGGCTGCACTGAGAATTGTCCTCATAGCCCGCGCGGTGCGACCCTGCTTGCCTATGACTTTTCCCAGATCTTCCTTGGCTACTTTCAGCTCAATAACAGATGTCTGTTCTCCCTCAATTTCAGAGACGGCCACTTCCTCTGGCTTATCAACTAGCGCTTTAGCAATGTACGAAATCAAATCCTTCATCTCGATTCACCTCCCATTTGATTAAATGGAAACGTCATTAATTTGACGCTGAATGGGATTGGACCTTTCCTTCTTTTTTTAAAATAGCCTGTACTGCCTCCGAAACACGTGCCCCTTTCTCCACCCAGTAGTTCACCTTATCTTCGTGAATTTTCACCACTGCGGGATCTTTCATCGGATCGTAATACCCCAATATATCTAAAAATTTACCATCCCGAGGCGCTTCCGAATCAGCTGCCACCAACCTATAAAACGGTCTCTTTTTCGTACCCATTCTTGTCATTCGAATTCTAACTGACATTTTACTTTATCACCCCCTCTTCTTTATCTTTAGCCAGGCCCTTATGGTCCTACCTCAATTGTGTACTAACTCCTTAGCTTCCTTAGCCAAAAAGAGATGGCATATCCAAACCGCCTTTTTTGGTAAAGCGTTCCATCATCTTTTTTGTCTGAACAAAATTCTTGAGAAGTCGGTTCACGTCCTGCACTGTAGTCCCGCTTCCCCTTGCGATTCTCTGTCTTCTACTCCCATTAATGATCTTGTGCCTGCGTCTTTCCCCCGCAGTCATGGAGTTAATAATAGCCTCCACCTTGACTAATTCCCTCTCATCCGGTTTAAGGTCCCCCAGCTTTTTGAGCTTACCCATCCCTGGTATCATACCAACAATATCTTCAAGTGAACCGAGTTTTTTGACCTGTTTCAACTGGGACCTGAAATCCTCCAGATCAAACTCACTCCGTCTAAGCTTTTTTTCTAACTTCTTGGCCTCATTTTCATCGAATTCGTCCTGCGCCTTTTCGATAAGAGACAGGACGTCTCCCATACCTAAGATCTTGGAGGCCATCCTGTCAGGATGGAAGGGCTCTAAGGCATTGATCTTTTCTCCGACTCCAACAAATTTGATCGGTTTGCCGGTGATCGCCTTGATGGATAAAGCTGCCCCACCCCTGGCATCCCCTTCCATTTTCGAGAGAATTACCCCAGAGATATCAAGGGCTTCATCAAAATGCTTTGCCACATTAACCGCATCCTGCCCGGTCATGGCATCAGCAACCAGAAGAATTTCCGCTGGGTTGATCTTGGCCTTGATTTCCGCCAGTTCTGCCATCAGGGTCTCATCAATATGAAGACGCCCGGCAGTATCAATAATCAAGACATCGGCTTCTTCCCTGCCAGCCATTGACAATGCATCCAGGCATATCTTATCCGGCTTTAGAGACGTATCAGTGGGATGAACCGGTACATCAATCTCTAAACCTAATTTCTGGAGCTGGTCTACTGCGGCAGGCCTGTAGACATCCGCAGGTACAAGGTAAGGATGCCTCCCCTGCTTCCGGAGATATCTGGCCAATTTGGCAGCTGTGGTCGTCTTGCCCGACCCCTGTAACCCTACTAACATCAATGAGTGCGGGGTTCTCCCCACAAGTTCAA
>DAOVUP010000019.1 GCA_030632525.1 Desulfobacteraceae bacterium
CAGGGATTCATGTTTCCGCCATAACCATGTTTCGGTTGTTTGACAACTTCCAAGTGACGACGGGTGATGTCTGCCACTTTAAACGGAAGCCCAATTGCGCGAGCCGATTTTCTGGCCTTCCCGGATTTGAAGCAGGGGGTTTCAAAAAAAAGGGCCAGAACATCAATGCCCTGGGCCCTTATCAAATCAGCGGCCATCATGCTGTCGAGGCCCCCTGAAAAAACGCATATTGCTTTCATGTCAAGCCATAAATCCTCTTTCTACAATCCCACTTTTGTTAACGATTCCATCAGGGATTCCTGTTCTTTTGTCAGTTCTTTTGGTACTTCGATGTTGATTTCGACATAGGCATTTCCTTTGCCTGAACCGTTGTTAAGAGGCATGCCATGCCCTTTCAGACGAAATTTGGCATTATTCTGGGTGCCGGTAGGGATTTTCAACTTCAGTGTCTTTTGCTCGATAGTCGGCACCTCGATTTCGGTGCCTAATACGGCTTCAGAAAACCTGATTTTTTGATTTAAATATAGGTCAGCATTTTCCCGCCTGAAGGCAGGATGTGCAAGCTCCTTGATCTGCACATAGAGATCTCCCGGTGGACCGCCAAACAAACCGGGTTGGCCCTTCCCCTGTAATCTTAATTTCTGCCCCCCCTTGATCCCGGCGGGTACCTTGACAGAGACCTTCTCCTGTCGTCCGTCAATCTGATAAGCGATCGTCTTATTTGTGGATTTGCACAATTCTTCCAGGGTCATCGGGAGTTCATAGACTAGATTCTGACCTTTTGTCCCTTGACCATGACCTTGATAGCTTCGTCCTTCCTGACCAAAACCGCCCGCTCCTCCGTACATCTGGCTAAAAGGGTTGCGGCCCCTTCCCCCTCCACCGAATCCGAATTCTCTGAAGATACTTCCTAAATCGAAGCCCTTGAAGATGTCTTCCTGGGTGAATCTGTTATGGAAGCCCTCGGCGCCGAACATATCATACTGCTTTTTCTTCTCCGGATCACGAAGGACTGCGTAGGCCTCATTAATGTCTTTGAACATTGCCTCGGCGGAATTGTTTCCTTTGTTATGATCTGGATGGTATTTGAGGGCTAATTTGCGATAGGTCTTTTTAATCTCTTCAGGGGAGGCTGACTTTGATACTCCTAAGATCTTATAGTAGTCTTTACCGGACATATTTCTAATACGAATTTAGGGATTCAGAAATTGTGAATTGAGGTATTATTTAATGATTGGAATTCACAATCAATTTCAAGTAATTTCTCAATAAGTTCGGGCGAATCAACTGTATGGTTTTGAAAAAAGCATCAACTGTTTGATGGAACAGATGAAAAATCGCGGTTAATGCTCAACAACTCAAATCTAATCACAAGGAGTGAGAAGTCAAGACAACATATGATGCAAGGTTTCCTTATGCTACATGGCCGGGATGTGTGACAAAATTTCCGGGCAAAATCTGGTCATTATTATTCTTGATGAATTCGTAAAAAGTCGACAAATTCACGATTTGGAGGAATAACCTTAGGACTAACTGCTGATGATAATTAGTAATTCCTGAATTCCTATCCCGCGACGCGCGGGACTGAATCCATGTAAAAAGGATTTTTTACATGGGCATCATTTTTGTCCATGTGATAGAGGGTTGCGCCAATCGGCGCGAAAGATAGTAGGAGAAGATTCAAACCAGGGATCAAGAAAGGGAGCCCAAAGCCTAAGTGGAATGGAATAGCATTTAATAATAAACGGAAACGGGTCTTGAACGGGACCAGTTGCCTTGCCGGGATGAGGTCCGTATTGTCCCACGCAAGGAATATGGCGGCGACGCCGGAGGAAAGCAGCATTATAACAGGCCCCAGCGGTGTTAACCATCCGACAATCATCAGGAAGATTGATAAGATGACCGGAATAACGGTTCTTGGAATTTCCTGCATGACAAGATAACCAAATAATTTCAGGACGGATACCCTTTTAGCTTCTGTTGTCTGGCCTTTGTTTATGAGTTCGGTTATGCGGGACATATGATCCATAATCAGGACACTGAAAAGGATTTGTGAAACAAGATAGGAAATAACCGCCGCTAAGCCAACAAGGCAGAAAAGGAGAATCCAGGACATGAGATACCATAGCCACAGGATCCAATGGCTTACCGGTTTTGTCCAGATGAAGGCCATAATCTCCTGGTGGTAGACGAAAATCAAACTGGCTGAGAGAATAGTGATCAGGACCACAACGCAGAACCTCAGGAGGCCCCAGAAAAGGAGTTTAGGTGTCTTGAATCCAAGGAATAACCCCCGGAAGTTATAGTTAATTCCCTTAATGAAGTTCATATTTACACCAGAAAAGTGCCTATTTATCCCGTTTGTAGCGGGGAAGCGAGCTAAAGTGCCTAAAATGCCTAAAGTTAATGTTTTTTCACGCCTTGGCGTGATTCGATGTTGGATGTCGGAGTCTTCGCTTACCTGGATGTTCGACGATCATCTCTTAGCTCATGGTAAGTGCCCAATAAACCCGGCGGGCAGAATGGGAGCCTCTAAATTTTGGGTTCCTTCCACCAGGGGTAGAAATCAGGCATGTCGGTTGAGGCGCTCATGGTGAACTCCGGCGGGCGTTTTTCCAGGAAACTCTGGACCCCTTCCTTTACGTCCTTCTGCTTCCCTATCCAATAGAAACAGCGCGAGTCCACAAGGTGGACTGACTGCGGGTCCTCTTCCGTCAACCCATGCCAAAGAAGTGCCTTGCTAAGGGCCACTGATACGGCTGAGGTGTTATCCACGATTTCCTTTGCGATCTCCATTGCCCTGGGAAGGACCTTATCGCGCGGTACCACGTAATTGAAAAGCCCGGAGTTCGCTTCCTCTGAGGCCCGGAATATACGCCCCGTATATACGAGTTCAGTTGCCTTGGCAATCCCAACGATACGGGGGAGGAACCATGAGGAACATGCCTCAGGAACGACACCACGTCGTGCAAAGACAAAACCGATCTTTGCGTCCTGGGCTACAATCCGCATATCCATCGCTAAAGTCATTGTTATACCAACTCCCACTGCGTGTCCGTTAATAGCCCCGATCACAGGCTTGCGGCACCTGAATATAGCTAATGCAACCTTACCTCCTCCGTCACGATGCTCACTTATGGTGGTTTTTTTGGATCGGTCAAATGTTGAACCGCCTGCGGATAGGTCTGCGCCTGCGCAAAACGCCTTGCCCGAGCCTGTCACCACAACAACGCGAACCGCATCGTCTTTATCTGCCTCAGCGAAAAGGTCGACCAACTCCTTTCGTATGGTGGGAGTAAAGGCGTTCATCTTGTCTGGGCGATACAGAGTAATTGTAGCTATGCCCTTGTGAATTTCATACCTTGTTTCGTTTAATTCCATTAACATTTATCCTCCAAGAATAATTTTCATCTATACAGTTCTCATAGGAGGCTGTGGATCTCTTTATTATCAACCCGTGGGAACATAACGTAGCTGGATTGCAAAGTAGATGGACAAGGCAATAACAGCGGCTATCGCCGGTGTGAAAAACCAACCCACGAGTATGTTTATTAAGGTACGTCCCTCCACTGTTCTGATACCTTTTATAATGCCTACTCCTAAGACGGCTCCGATTACGGCCTGGGACGTCGAGACAGGAACCCCTATAATGGTATAAATGTGGACGGTAATAGCCTCGGCCAGGAGCACTACGAGAGCTGAAAAAGGGTCTAATTTTACCAACCGCCTTCCTACGGTTTCCATGACCCTCCTGCTAAAGGTCAGTATCCCTATGTCAATACTCAGGCCCCCAAGGAGAACAGCCGAAAACAGGGTCAACTCTCCTGCGCCGACAAAGACCGCTGTTACGTTGGCTACATTATTTGCCCCAAGGGCATACGCGCCATAAGAACCGGCCCCTATCAATGAGAGGCGCAGGAGGTTGTCAGCCTGAAAGAGATTGATATTGAGCCTGTTATAAATGAAGGCCAGCACCCTGTAAATCATAATGGCGAGTATTATCCCTCCCACTGGGGTACCAATCCAGCACGCCACCACCTTTCCCAATCCAGGGATATTGATGTTCTGGTTCAGCAGGGCAACTCCTAAGATAGCGCCCACAACCGCCTGAGAGGTAGAAACAGGAAGGCTGAAAATTGTCATGATGGTCACAGTGACAGCGGCTGCCACTGAAGAAACAACTGCCTGTTCAGGGTTCAACGGGGTCAGGCCTTTAAGGGTTTCGATCCCTGCCTGGCCTTCAAGGAGTGCCCCTAAAAGGACAAACACGGACGCCAGGATCGCCGCTGTCCAAAACTTGACCATCCGCGCTGCAACTGCCGAGCCAAAGACATTGGATGCATCGTTGGCGCCTAAGGACCATCCTAAGAATATCCCTCCCAAAAGAGAGAGCATCATACACGCCTCTTCATGCTGATGATGTTGACCCTTTTTGATACGCGATCGGTCTGATCTGAAATCTCACCCATATTTATGACCATCTCCTTAAGCTGCAGCTTTTGAAAGGGATCCAGATCTGAATCAAAGATCTTGGTGATGATACCGCGCTCGATATGGTCACAACGGCTTTCGTTGAGGTCGATGGTGGAAACGAGGAACCTTATCCCTTTGGCCCTTTCAAAAAGGGTTTTGACCTGTTTTATCATAAGCTCACAGTTTTCGAAGGAAACTTCCAAAAGCTCCTTAATGTCTGGTGCAATGAAATTGGGGATAACCAGCTTTTGGGTTTTGATCATGTGGAGAACCAGCTCGAAGAGTCTCGGGACCTTGTCCATGGCCTCTAAGAGACCCATAATATCTCCACGCGATTCAGGCAGGAGGGCCTTGCCATACATCAATTCCTTGATCTTTTCACGCACATCATCGGCCTTGGACTCGAACTTGTGGGTGAGACGTATTCGGAAGTCAAAATCGTCGCATACACCGGTCTCAAGACAGGTATTTATGGCCTCGGCAAAATGTTTCCTGCTCGTCTCTAAATACCCTAAATACTCGTAAATCAGGGCTTTCACTTGGTGCTGCTTCTTAAAGAAGAGTTTTGGCATATTTGCCTCCTTGGGAATGAAATCTGACACCCATGTAAAAAATCCGGGGTTGATGGAACTCCCAAACGAACCTTTTCGCGTTGAAACGTGATGCGCGAAACGTGATTCACGTTTCATGAATTCTTGCGCTAATTAGTGAGTTCTGATGTTTGATGAAGCTGTCCTGTTAAATTCGGTCTGTCTCAAATCAATACTCATCTTCAAAATTACGTGCAGAGGTAAAAAACATGCTTGGTACAAACAGCTCCTTGAAACGGGTTGTGGCGGCAAGCTCACGATATTCTATTTTTGTGGCAATTCGATCAGCCGCTTTCCTCTTATTCTTATCTAACAGGGCAAGGCAGGAACCATGCCCGGCAGCATTGCCAACGCCAACAACTTTCGCCGTTAGACAGCCAGGAAAAAGATCGATGGTACAGGCATCCTGAGGATCAACATAGTTGCCAAATGCTCCTGCTAACAGGATTCGCTCCACATCTTCATCCTCGAAATGCTCCATCAACAATGTCGCCCCCGCGTTGACTGCCGCTTTCGCCATCTGCAATTCAGCCACGTCTTTCTGCGTAATTACAATATCCTGTTTTGTTGCAGCCTCGGATGCCCAGACCAAAACAAATTCCGGACCATCTCCCCCAACACGCAAACGAGGGGTTTGAAGCCCTTTGTCAATATTCCCTCTTCCTAAGATAATCCCAGCCCTGATCATTTCAGCTATGGCTGAAATAATACCCGACCCGCACAGACCTGATGGCCGTTGATCGTGAATGGTTTCCCATCTGACATCCAGCGTTTCCGGATCAATTTTGAGCCGTTCAATAGCCCCGGCTGAGGCCCGCATACCCCATCGGATGTGCCCCCCTTCAAAGGCAGGGCCTGCAGCCGTTGAACAGCAGAGCATCCGATTCCTGTTGCCAAAGACAATTTCACCGTTGGTCCCCAGATCAAGGAGTAAGGTAGGGATCTTGCTTCTGTGGAGGCCTGTGGCCAGAATACATGCGATGGTATCACTCCCCACAAATCCGGCCTTGAGCGGCAGGAGATGAACATAGGCCGAAGCCCCGATCTTAAGACCCAGGTCCCTGGCCTTATAGTCCTGACCCTCTTGAAGGACTGGGGCATAAGGGGCCATGGAGAGGTAATGGGGATCGAGACCCACAAACAGATGGTGCATGGCCGTATTCCCCACGACGGTCGCTTCCACAATCTGATCCGGATCAATTCCCGCCTCTGTCGATGCCTCAGCGATCAAGGCATTGAGGCAGTCAACAATGCTTATGCGCAGTTTTTCCAGGCCCCCTGTCTTCTCCTGGCAGAAAGATATCCGGGTAATAACATCATCCCCGATGGCAATCTGAGGATTCATGGCAGATTTCACTGAAAGCCTGTCTCCTGTAATCAAATCCATGAGAAAGGCAACCACAGTCGTAGTGCCAACATCAAAGGCCACACCAAACAGGCTGTCCCGTCTTCCCGGGTAAAGATCGATTATCTCATCTTTATCCCGTAGAGCCACGGTAACCCCTTTCCGGTCCGAACGCAGCGTGTGGGGAAGTTTTCTCAACACGAAAGGATCAAGCACAGGTCGCCGGATTCCATACGTTTTTTCCAGGGCAATGATGAGTCTTTCCCTGTCAGCTATTACGGAATCCAGAACCGGAGAAGAGACTTCCACATAACGAGGGCTGACGTTGGGACGCAACCTGACAGGATATGAGTGTTTTGTATCCGATGTCAGAATGACCTGGTCTTTGATCCGGCTTTCCTCTGGAATCACGACCACGGCGCCATGGGTCAATACGGTCTCGCAGGCTAAGCGATATCCCTTTTCTATATTTCCGCCTAACACCTTCTGTTCACGAGCTGAAGGCGGGGGTAAAGGGCCATCGGTTTTCTTTATGACAACCTTACATTTGCCACATATTTTCTTGCCGCCACAGGTTGATTGCAACGGAATGCCGGTTTCCTGGGCCAACTGCAGGATGTTCTTGGAACCATCTATGTCGATGGTCTTTTCAAAGGGTGAGAATATAATTCTTGGCATTTTTCAAATCCCAATTCTCTAATTGGTGTCCATCCATTAATGATTTTAGGACACGGATCAGTTTCCAAGCCAGAAATGCGAATTTTTTAGCAAGATCAAGGAAATCAAAGAATTACGCGGAGGCGTACGTTAGTACGCCGCACAATTGATTCTGCGGATTGACGCAGAGATTGCGGAAAAAGGCCATTTATGGGTGGAAACTAATTGATTTCCAACATATTCTTAATCTTCTTCACCCCATCGGCCGCATCCCTGGCATGGGCGTCGGCCCCGCATGCCTCAACAAATTTGAGGGTAAGAGCAGCACCGCCGCAAATCACCTTAACTTTGTCAGCAAGATCGCTATTCTTGATCGCATGAATAGTCTCCTCCACATGGGGATCGCCGGTAGTCAGTAAAGAGGAAAGCCCCACGATATGGGCGTTATTCTCCCTTGCCGCATCCACAAATTTATCAGCAGGCACGTTTTCTCCTAAGTCTATCACCTGAAACCCTGAAGTCTCCAAGAGGAGCTTGGTCAAATTCTTTCCGATATCATGAAGATCGCCAAAGACCGTCCCTAAGACAACGGTACCCAGCCCCTTGGCATCTCCCTCCTTTTCCAAAAGGGGTTTGGCCAGATCCACGCATGCCTGCATCGATTTGGCCGCCATCATCATTTCAGGAACAAAGATCTTCTTTTTCTCAAATTTCTCTCCCACAATATTAAGACCGGCTATAAGATAATTGTTGATGATATCCTGGGGATCCGCACCCTGGTCCAGGGCCTTTTTGGTATACTCTACCGCTAATTTCCGCTTTCCTGAAATCACGGCCTCTTTTATACGATCCAGATCCGACTCTTCATGTTCCTTTTCTTTCACTGCTGTTTCAATTTCTTTACCTTTCCCCACTTTTTTCGTGGAGGTGGAGAGATAGTTCATACAAAACTCATCTTTGCCAAGAAGAAGATCAGTCAGCAGTGCAGCCCTCCGCATTTCCCATATGGTGGGATCGGAAATAGGGCAGGTCAAACCGTTTAAGACTGCCATTGCTAAAAAAATCGCGTTGATGGATGTACGTTCGGGCAGCCCGAAGGAGATATTGGAAAGCCCCAATGTCTGGTTAACTCCAAGCTCATCCCTTATAAGCTGGAGGGCCTTGATGGTCTCCAGCCCGGCCTGGTCATCGGCACTGATAGCCATGGCCAGGGGATCAATGATCACATCTTCCCGGGGAATACCCGCCTTTTCGGCCCTTTCTACAATCAGCCTGGCAATTTCAAGACGTTTTTCAGCCTTCTTGGGAATTCCGTTATCGTCCATGGTTAGCCCGATGACGGCGGCATTGTGGGTCTTGACTAATGGAAGGATTTGATCGAGCTTGTGTTTCTCGCCATTGACCGAATTGACTAAGGCCTTTCCTTTGTAGGCATTAAGACCGGCCTCCAATGCCTTTGGGAGGGCCGAGTCAATACAGAGTGGCACATCCGTGACTTCCTGTATGGCCAGTATGGCCTTCTTCAGCATTTTTGGTTCGTCTATGCCTGAAACCCCAACGTTGACGTCTAATATATGAGCGCCCTCCTCCACCTGACTGATCGCTTCCGATCGAACTAGGTCCAGATTTCCGGCCTCCAATGACTCTGCCAGTTTTTTCCGGCCCGTGGGGTTAATACGCTCGCCGATGATTACCAGGGGGCGGGTAGGTCCAATTACCACCGTTTTTGTGGCGCTGGCCACACTGCTTTCAACCGGTGCGGCTATTTTGCCGGAACCGTATGAAAAACTTTTTTCAGCAGTCGGGGAAACATCCCGGTCATATTTTCCGTATTCTGCGGCCGTATTTAACGCCGTTTTGACGTTTTCATCGGGGGTGCCATAGGTCAGACCGACCGTATCAATGGAAAAGTTCTCAAGAGGGGCGCCTTGGTCTATCAATTGCCGCACCTCTGCTGCTATCTCTTCCGGTGTGCCGTTTTTCATCAGCACAGGGCTTATACGGGCATTGACCGCCACATCAGGGCCACATACATCCCTGGTCCTTTTTACATCTGAGCCGAAACCGATCTCGATAAACTCTAAATGGTGTATCTTTGCATATCCATCCAGCACTTCGTCAACCGATCCACAATGGTGAATACCCACTGGATGACAGGCATCGGCGACCTGGTTATCGTATTCCAGGATATGGGACTCATAGGTCTCCAAGGAGATCTGTTCGGCCGTGCAGTTGGGGAACACATAAAGCTTAGGATCACACATGGGAGTCACGTCTATGGCCCCGGTGCCTGTGGTCTTATGGTTGAACTCAAAGAGCTGGATAATAGATTCCGTACAAACCTTCAGCAGATGATGACACAATTCCGGATTTTCATAAAAATCGAAATAAAGCTGGTCGCCCCTGATCTTAAGGGCCAGGTTCTGGACCCCGGTGGTATTGATGTCTCCCACCACTTCACCATATTTATCTTTCAGGTATTCGATCTGCTTTATCATCTCTACCATGGGGTAGGAGTTGAATATGTCGGGCACCTCCAGTTTCATGATTTCATCTTCCGAAAGATTTAGGGGCATAGCCCAGGGAAGGGCAGCGTCTTTAAAAATGATCTCACAGCCGAAAATTGCGGGGAGCATGACCATACCGAAGGTGATCAGGGGTTTGGGCTGTGGGTCCGGGTTCCCCAATCCCACATCCCCGAATCTCTCATAAAGTCTCTTTTCTATCTCCATCCTGGCCTTGATCCTCACTTCCGGATCAAAGTAGTATTCCCTGCCAAATGATATGTCGTAATGTTTGTTAAACCAGTCAGGATAAAAGCCTACCCCCAAAAGAACGTGGTCTTCTTCTGTCATGACATCTTTCTCCTTATATCTCACATTCCGCACCTC
>DAOVUP010000113.1 GCA_030632525.1 Desulfobacteraceae bacterium
AGTTCGTTGGTGCCAATCGCCACAATGATGGTCCCTATTTTCAACTCACCGGTCCCGTCATTCTCCCTGATGGCAGCAGTAAAGTTCCCGATAAAACCTTTTACATCGATCAGCTCTGCTTCGAAATGCACGCGTATGTTATCATGCTTCAAAACAGTATCTATCAGGGGGTCTATCAGATCTGCGGATGGGACGTTGGAAGGGAAGACCCGGTTGACATCTCTTAACAGACCGCCTAACCGGTCCCTCTTTTCCAGGAGTTCAACATGATAACCCTGGTTTGCCAAAGTCAAGGCGGCTGAAAGACCGGAGATCCCACCGCCAATGATCAACGATGATGGCAGCACTTCTGTAGAAAGGTCCTCTGCAGGAGTCAGCAGACTTACCTTGGCCACCCCCATCCGTACCAGGTCTTTGGCCTTATCGGTGGCATCATCCTGTTGGGTCATATGGACCCAGGAGCAATGCTCTCTCAGGTTGACAAACTCAAAGAGGTATTTGTTCAGCCCGGCTAATTCGCAATTCTTCTTGAAAAGGGGTTCGTGGGTACGGGGGGTACACGAGGCGACTACTACCCGGTTCAGTTCCTGTTCTTCAATCTGGTTTCGTATGGAGGAGAGCCCATCTTCAGAGCAGGTATAGAGATTCCCTTCGGTATGAACAACATCGGGAAGTGTTGCGGCATACTTCACCACCTCAGGGACATTGACCGTCCCGCCGATATTTGTGCCACAATGGCAGATGAAAACACCTATTCTGATAGACATTGATCCATTTCCTTAAGCAAGGACTTCTGCCACTTTAGACGCGGCTCCCGATGCCCTGATCACAGAGTCGGGCACATCCATGGGAGACTGGCAAAACCCGCATCCAAATATACCTTCTTTGGTGGTGCCAAATGGATTGCGTAACTCCTCGGGCACCGCAATAAAACCGAATTCATCTAACTCCACGCCTAATTTTTCAGCGATTGAGATATTGCTCTCTGTGGGTATAAGAGCCTGTGAGAGGATCACCATATCAAATTCTCGTGCCTTGAGTTCCCTGTTCACCGTGTCCTCATAGTGGATGACCGGATTTTGACTCTCCTCATTCAGGGTCACACGGCCCGGTCTCGCACGGATATATTCCACCTTGTATTCGCTCTTGGCACGGCGTACATATTCCTGAAAGCCCTTTCCCACTGCCCGCATATCCATATAGAATATGGTTGATGTCAGTTCCGGATAGTGTTCATGGGCAAGGATAGCCTCCTTTGTGGCGTGCATACAGCAGACCGCAGAGCAGTATTTCATGTGCCGGATATCCCTTGACCCCACACACTGAATAAAACCCAGACGCTTGGGTTCTCTGCCATCGGAGGGACGTTTAAGATGACCAATGGTGGGGCCGGACGCACAAATCATCCTTTCAAACTGCATGGCCGTAATAACGTCCTCGATCCTTCCCCACCCATACTCAATCAGGGGAGCGACATTATAAAGATCAAACCCGGTGGCAAGGACGACCGCACCCACATTCAACGTGGTCTCCCGATCCTTCTGGTCGAAATCCACTGCCTCTGCCTTGCATGCCTGTACGCAGGTGTAGCATTCGGAGCAAACGCCGCACGAGATGCATCTCTTGGCCTCTGCCACGGTCTCTTCTTCGCTAAAACCCAGCTGAACTTCCTTGAAATTGTTTACCCTGTTTTCGGGTTCTATTCGGGGCATCCGGGTCCTGGGGATATGTTCATAGCCGGCAGTGGAAATATCTTTGACCGGTTCCCATACCTTTCCCCGGCCCTCTTTGAGGTCAACACCACGGATGAGCCTGTCAATGGAAATGGCGGCCTGCTTACCCGCTTCAATGGCTTCAATAACGGTCCTGGGACCGGTTACGGCATCCCCCCCGGCGAAGATGTCTGGATCATCTGTCTGCAGGGTAATGGGGTCAACATTCATGGTGCCCCAGCCCGAAAGGGTGCAGCTACATTCAGACCCCAGACAGGACCAGTCTGATTCCTGTCCGATGGCGGGGACCACACCGTCCACTTCCATAATGAACTCTGATCCCTCTATGGGTACGGGACGTCTCCGACCGCTTTCATCCGGTTCCCCCAACCGCATCCTGAGGCATTCAACTGCCTTGACCCTCCCATCTTCGCCAATAATGCGTGTGGGGTTTGTCAGGGGATATATGGGGATACCTTCTTCCCTGCATTCCTCGATTTCCTCCTCATTGGCCGGCATTTCCTCAAGGCTACGGCGGTAGAGGACAAAGGGTTCTTTTACACCCAGCCTTCGCGCCGTGCGGACCGTATCCATGGCTACATTACCGCCCCCTATCACGGCGATCCGGTCTCCTAAGGAAACTTTTTTTCCCAGATTCACTTCCCGGAGAAAATCCACTCCGGGATAGACCCCTTCAAGATCCTCTCCCTCAATATTCAGGCTCTTACATTCGTGAGCGCCGATACCCAAAAAAATGGCCTTATATTTTTTCTCGCGGAGTTGTTTCACGGTTATGTCTTTTCCAATTTCTACACCGGTCCTGATCTCTACTCCCATATCCCGGATGATCTGGACTTCGGCATTGATGATCTCTCTCGGGAGCCGGTACTCCGGGATTCCCACCGAGAGCATCCCTCCTGTAACCGGCAGTTTCTCATAAATGGTGACCCGGTAGCCCTCCCTGGCCAGATAATAGGCGCAGGAAAGCCCTGCAGGGCCGGCACCGATGATGGCGACCTTGTCTTCTTTTTTTTCTTTGACCTGGGGGAGATAACGCGTTTCTGAATTGAGATCGAGATCAGCGACAAAGCGTTTGATAAAATCAATGGCAACGGGTTCATCCACCTGACCGCGTGTACAGACAGATTCACAAGGGTGATGGCAGACCCTGCCGCAGATAGCAGGAAGCGGGTTTTCCTCTTTGATGAGTTTCAACGCCTCCTGAAATCTTCCCTCTGCAATAAGGGCCGCATAACCCTGGACACTGATGTGGGCAGGGCAGGCGGCTTTACAGGGCGCCGTTCCCCTGCGGTCGATGGCAAAGGTGGAAGGGACCGCCTGGGGGAAATATTTGTAAATCGCCCTCCTCTCCCCGAGACCGGCATTAAATTCATCAGAAACCGTTATGGGGCATCCTTCGATACATTCGCCACATCCGACGCATTTCTCTTCGTCTATGAAACGGGCCTTTCTTATGATCTTAGCCTTGAAATTGCGTGAACTACCTGTGAGTTCCGACAGTTCAGAATAGGTGAGGAGTTCTACATTTTCATGGTTGGCACACTCAATCATCTTTGGGGCCAGGATACACATGGAACAGTCATTGGTAGGAAAGGTCTTGTCTAACTGGGCCATACGTCCCCCGATGCTCGGCTTTTTTTCCAACAGATAGACCTTGATGCCCATATTGGCCAAGTCTATGGATGCCTGCATGCCTGCGATCCCACCGCCGATGACGAGTGTTGCTTTCTGGGTCAAATCTACTGTCCTTTTTGTAAACTAAGAATTCAATAACTATTCGAGGCAGAAATACAAGTTCATGATACTGAACTTGCTACGCTGGCCAAAATACCATGTTCGTCAATTATGTCAAGTGAAAAATGGTTAAAAAATGTATATAATAATAGTTTGTTATGTCAATATTGACAGGATAAGAATTCATGTTGACAAATGATTACCGAGAGATATAGAATATCAAGAAAATTCAGCAGGGTGAACAATGACGACAAAATATCAGGCTCCATCAGTAAAAAAGGCATTCCAAATATTGAAGCTCATCTCAGGGGCGAGCCGTGGATTTCGGATCACCGAGTTGGCAAATAGCCTCGAAATGAGCAAGGGTACTGTACATGGCATAATCTTTGCGCTGGAGGATTCGGGGGCTATTATAAGGGACCCCGTGACAAAAAAGTATACCCTTGGTGTCACCCTCTTTGAATTAGGGAAACTGGCCTATTCTCAAATTGATCTGAAGGCCCTGGCAAGACCGGTCATGGAAGAGTTGATGGAGAGGACAGAAGAATCGGTCTATGTAGGTGTTATGAACGGGGATCATATAACTATATTGGATATAGTTGAATCCAGCCAGGACCTCAAGATTACCTCTCCTAAAGGGACTGCCATTCCTCTCTTTGCGGGGGCCACAGGGAAAGTGATGTTAGCATCCATGGAGAAGCCGCAGGCCCTTAATATCATAAGGAGAGATAGACTCCCCAGGTTTACAGAACATACGATCACAGATCCGGAGCGGTATCTTGAAGAGGTTGAATCTGCCAAGAAAAGGGGATACGCCACTGATTATGAGGAGTATATCTCCGGTGTAAGGGCCATCGCCTCACCTATTAGGGGGTGGAAACCCTTGATATCAGCTCTCTGGGTTGTGGGGTTTAAGACGAGCCTCAACGACCATAAAATGGAGGATCTGATACTGGCGACAAGGGAAGCGGCAGAGGAGATCAGCCGCAGGATTGGGGAACATTCGACAGTTTGAACCGTGAACCCATGAACGGTTACGGTGAAGGGTAGGGGGGTCTTGTCCATGGGTCTTAACACCAAATCCAAGTGTCTCATCGCTTTAATCTTCTTGGGAATCGTGGATACAGTGATTCCCGTTCCCATCCTTGTGGTAATTCTCCTGTATGTGCTGTCCCAGAGACCGCCATGGTTCAAAGACCTTGTGCAGGAAATCTACGACAAAAGCGATTAGATTATTTTCTTACTCATAATCCTAACCCGGATAAACCGGAATTGCGAATTTAGGAATTGAGGGATTGGGGAATTAAAAAAATATCCTTAATGTAGTCCATGAATCCCGATCCCTGAACTTTCTAATTTGGGTGCGAAACTAGGAGGCTGTCCGAGAATGAGAACTTTTTTGCAAGGTCAAGGAAGGCGAAGATTTTAACCGCAAGAATACATTGAAGTATTTTGAGTCCCGCCCGGGCGGGATGAGTCTGACGCAGAGATTGTGAAAAATGGCCATTCTCGGACAGCCTCCTTGAGTTATGCCTTGACTTGGCCCGGTCTGGATCCTATTCTCAAATCCATCTACAAAACCCATTCGGAGTTTTTCTAATAATTTTTATAAGGAAGGAGAAAGTTATGAAAAATATCATTACGTCGCTTTTCTTTTGTCTGCTGGTCGGGTTTGCTTCCCTGACCTTGGCCGCCGAGCCGGTTATCATCGGGGTATATTTCCCAATGACCGGCCCTTCCGCGGTTTACGGGCAGATCGGGTATAAGGGGCTTCAATTGGCTCAAGAGGAGCGTCCCACCGTATTGGGCAGACCAGTCAAACTCATCATGACCGATAATAAGTCTGACAAGGTGGAAAGCGCAAACGCCGTCTCTCGCCTGATCCAGAAGGAAAAGGCCGATGCGATAATCGGCGGTCTCACCTCTTCCAATACGCTCTCGGGTGGTCCGGTGGCTGAGAAGGCCAAGGTACCCATGCTTTCCCCGTGGGCAACCAATCCCTTGGTTACCCAGAACAAGAAATACATCTTCCGTGCGTGCTTTATCGATCCTTTTCAGGGATATGTGGGCGCCAAGTTTGCCCGCGAGGAGTTAAACGCCAAGACCGCTGCTGTCTTGATCGACATCACACAGGACTACTGCGTGGGTATCGCCAATTTCTTTATGAAGAACTTTAAGAAGATGGGCGGCGAGATTGTTTTCAAAATCTACTACAACACCGGTGATGTGGATTTCACCGCGCAGCTCGCCGGGATGATCGCCAAAAAGCCTGATGTGATTTACTGCCCGGGCTATTTTAAAGAGCTGGCTCTGATTGCTCGCCAGGCCCGGGAGCAGGGCCTGAAACAACCGATACTCTCGGGCGACGCGGCACAGGCCGACGAGCTGATCAAGATCGGCGGAGAGGCGGTGGAAGGGCTTTCCTTCACCACGCACTTTGACGAAGAGGGGGTTACGACCGACTCCGGCAAGAAATTCGTGGCAGCCTTTCGCAAGGCATACCCGGGCATTATCCCTGACTCGGTTTCCGCCCTCTCCTATGACACCTACAATAT
>DAOVUP010000141.1 GCA_030632525.1 Desulfobacteraceae bacterium
AAAAGAGGGGAGAAGATGCCTCAAATATAATCGCGGAAATGAAAGATATCTCTTCAGAGATCAAGGAAAAAGAGAAAGAGCTCCCCGGAATTCTGGAAGAACTCAACAGCCTTCTTATGGTTATTCCAAACATCCCTGATGAATCTGTACCAGTTGGAAAAGACGAAAATGATAATCCGGTTATTCGCACCTGGGGTGAGATCAGGGACGTCGATTTTGCCGCCCGCCCTCACTGGGAGATCGGGGAGGAGTTGGGTGTTTTGGATTTTGAATGTGCTGCCAAACTTGCGGGCTCAAGATTTGCCCTCTACCGTGGTGCAGGCGCTAAACTGGAGAGAGCCCTCATCAGCTTTATGCTTGATATTCACACTAACGAGCACGATTACACCGAGATTCTGCCCCCTTTCATGGTAAACGCGGCCTCCATGGTCGGCACTGGACAGTTGCCGAAATTCAAAGAGGATCTATTCAAGATCGAAGGATGGGATCTCTATCTGATTCCCACTGCAGAAGTACCGGTAACAAATATACATCGGGACGAGATACTGGCAGAGGAGGACCTCCCCGTCTCTTATGTGGCTTATACACCCTGCTTCCGGTCAGAGGCAGGGTCCTACGGAAAGGACACCCGCGGTCTTATCAGACAGCATCAGTTTAATAAAGTAGAAATGGTCAAATTTGTGAGACCGGAAGAATCCTATGACGAATTAGAAAAACTTACCCGAAACGCAGAAGAGATACTCAGACGTCTTCAACTTCCATACCGGGTGGTTTCATTATGTACAGGAGACCTCGGTTTTTCCGCGGCAAAGACCTACGATCTTGAGGTATGGCTCCCGGGTCAGGGGCTTTATCGTGAGATATCTTCATGCAGCAATTTCACTGATTTTCAGGCCAGGAGAGCGGGTATCCGGTTCAAGAGAGGCGGCGGGAAAGGCACAGAGTTGGTACATACCCTGAACGGGTCCGGTCTGGCTGTGGGGCGAACCTTGGTCGCTATTCTCGAAAACTATCTGCAGGGAGACGGGAGTGTAGCCATCCCAGAGGCACTCAAACCCTATATGGGAGGGATGGAGTCAATTACTCAGGCATAAATATGGACACAAAACACCTCTATTCTTCGGGCTGGCGGGATCACAAGAAAGTGCCTCAAATCCATTCTTTGTGGAGACGTCTGTTCAAAAAAAAATCTCTCGTAGCTTTTTCTCTGGGATTTACTCTAATAGGCATTTTTCTGATCTTTTTTGGTGTTTCATGGATTTCGGAACAGATGAGCCAGGCCCGAGGCAGCCTTTCAAAAATGGAAAACCAGGCAAGTCCTTTGCCCGGCAGGGAAGCTGAAAAGGACGTTCCCATTGATCCGGAGAGCTTGAACCTGGACCCTGCTAACCTGTCAGAACGTTTTGTCCTGGAACGGGACGGCATGCCACTTATCGTGGAATCGTCCTTAGATTCAAGCCTTCAGGATTATATTATTCATCTACTTCAGAATTCGCAGAACTTACAGGCCGCTGTGGTGGTAATGAGACCCGATGACGGACGAATCCTTGCCATGGCTAGCTATGATAAAGACCAAAACGGTGGGGATCTCTGTCTTAAGGCGGATTTCCCTGCTGCGAGCCTTTTTAAGATTGTCTCTGCAGCAGCAGCCTTTGAATTTGCAGGCTTTACACCCGAAAAGACGGTCTATTTTGATGGTCGCAAGCATACGCTTTACAAGCGTCAACTGAAACAGAAGAGAGGAAAATACACATCCAAAATCAGCTTCAAAAGGGCCTTTGCCTCATCTATTAACCCTGTTTTTGGGAAATTGGGGATATACGATTTGGGTCAAAAAGTCATGACTGATTCGGCTGAGAGGTTCTTGTTTAACCAATCGATCCCCTTTGATTTGCCTGTGGCCGAGAGTTTTGTTCATGTCCCGGATGACGATTTCGGTCTAGCGGAAATCGCTACCGGCTTTAACAAAAGCACAACCATATCTCCCCTTCACGCGGCCCTATTGGCCTCTGCAATTGCAAATGACGGTGTTATGATGAAGCCCTGGCTGGTCAAAAACATTTCACAGGAAAACGGCGAGATTCTCTACCAGAACAGGCCAGCAAAGATGACCAGATCCATAAGCAAAAATACTGCAGCCAACCTAAGAATATTAATGAAGGACACTGTTGAGCATGGCACATGCAGGAAATCTTTCCGGAGCTTAAGGAGGAAAAAAGCGTTCAAAAACGTAGAGTTGGGGGCAAAAACCGGAACCATCAACGACAAAACAGACCAGTTTAAATATGACTGGTTTACAGCTTACGCGCTACCGCCCAATGGCGCGAAGGGAATATCTATTGCCGTATTGGGTATTCACGGCAAAAAACTAGGCATCCGGGCTAATAAGCTTGGCAGGAACATAATTAACCACTATTTTTCCTCTTCGTGAAACACAGAAAAACCCTTTTCCCGGTTGTTCACCAGTTCACCGATTGAGACCTTTGAAAAATGTTTCCCGCCTTGGCGGGATTCAAGATCAAGGCGCATGAGGATTTTAACCACAGGAATATATTGAATATTTCGAGTCCCGCCAAGGCGGGATGAATGCAACGCAGAGATTGGGCAGATAAGCGCAGACTTCGAAAGGGGACGTTTTTCAAAGGTCTCGGGTTCACAGTTCAACTCAGGCATGCCTTGACAAAGCCATAGAAAAGCGGGGCGGGGTTTTCCATCCTTGATTTGAGTTCAGGGTGGGCCTGCGTGGCAGCAAAAAATCTTAATTGCGGTAATTCGATAAACTCTACCAGCCTCCTGTCCGGGGATATCCCGGAAAAAACCATTCCCTTCTCCTGCAAAATGAGATGATAGTCAGGATTTACCTCATACCGATGTCTGTGCCTCTCTGACACCTCTTTATTGCCATAGAGGGCGTGCACGAGCGTCCCCTCCTTAAGCGTAGCAGGGTAGGCCCCGAGTCTCATTGTCCCGCCCTTTTCGGTAATCTCTTTTTGTTCCGGAAGGATATCAATCACCGGATGCGGCGTATCAGTATCCATCTCCGTTGAATTAGCCCCTGTCAGATTGCAGAGATTTCTTGCGAATTCAATGACGGCTAACTGGAGCCCGAGACAAAGGCCTAAAAAGGGAATATCCCGCTCCCTGGCCAAACGGATCGCCTCAATTTTGCCCTCTGTGCCCCGCGACCCGAAACCGCCAGGGACAACCAGGCCATCCACACTGTCAAGGAGAGATGTGTCTTTAAGATCTGTGGTTTCAACCCACTTGAGGTCTATCTTGCAGTTCAGATGTGCCGAACAATGATTAAAAGACTCTATGATAGAGGCATAGGAATCCTCTAATTTCGTATATTTCCCACACATGGCAACAGTGATTTGCCTGTCCGGGTTTCTGATGTTTTCGACCAGCTTTTTCCATTTCCTCAAATCAGGTGGGCTATAGATGTTGAGCTTTTTGTGGATAATCTCGGGGAGACCTTCCTGTTCGAAGATAATCGGCATCTCGTAAATATCATCTACGTCCAGACCGGTTATCACTGCATCAGAATTAACATCGCAAAAGTTAGAGATCTTGTCCTTGATTTCTTTAGTCAGAAAATCGGGGCACCTGCCTATGATGATATCAGGAAAGATCCCCCACTGTTTCAATAGATTCACGCTCTGCTGCGTGGGTTTGGATTTCTGTTCATTAACCCCGTACGGAATCGGCACATAAGTCAAATGGATGTAAATGATGTTGTCCCGGCCCACATCCTCTTTCATCTGTCTCATGGCCTCTAAAAAGAGCTCGTTTTCGATATCTCCTACTGTTCCACCAATTTCTATGATAACCAAGTCAGGTTTTTCTTCGTGGACTATTTCAAATATGTGGGTTTTTATTACATCTGTCACATGAGGAATGTACTGAACCGTCTTTCCAAGGTAGTCTCCCTTCCGCTCTTTTTTCCTGACCATGTTGAATACTTTACCCATGGTCAGGTTCCACCTTGATTTGCACGTCACCCCCAAGAACCGTTCGTAATGACCGAAGTCCATGTCTACCTCTGCCCCGTCATCTAATACAAATACCTCACCATGTTCAAATGGGTTCATGGTGCCAGGGTCTACATTGAGATAGCCATCGCATTTAATTGGGATGATTTTGAGTTTTGAGGAAAGAAGGTGCCCTATGGACGCAGCGGCGATCCCTTTCCCAAGGCCTGAAAGGACGCCACCTGTGACGGTGATGTATTTTATAGGCATTTTGATCGGTATTCCTTTCAAAATATCTTATTGAGAATATGGTTCAACTTATGCCTGCTCACAGATTTAATCAAGCAATAAATTGGAGGCCTCATTTTTAAAGACTCCGTGCTTCTGCTCCAATACCGCGGGCCGGGAGTTATCTCAGCATAACAACGGTCCCAAATCGGCCTGTTTCTCCCTCACCCCTATAGGAGTAGAAAAGGTCAGTCCTGCAGCGGGTGCAGATGCTGGCGATTTCAATATTTTCCTGCCTGAGACCCGCATGTACAAGTTGCCACTCACTGATAGCCCACAGATTGAAGTAGTTTTCGCGAACCATGAATTCTTCGAAATTAGCTGGGAATATCTTTTCATGACCGACAAATTCAGCGCAGCAGGGCCCGAGAGAGGGTCCGATGGTCGCCAAGAGATCGTGGCCCTTGCAGCCAAAATCGTGTTTCATTCGTATAACAACGTTTCCAAGTATATTCTTGGCATTCCCCCGCCAACCACAATGGACGTTGGCCACCACTTTTTTTTCGGGGTCAAATATGATGACCCCCTGGCAGTCGGCCTGCTTCACCAGGATAGCAATATCAGGGGTATCTGTTATAACGGCGTCTGCGGACGGGGTTTCAACCTTTCTGTCCATGTGCTCCGGTCTAAAAACAAAAACACCGTTACCATGAGACTGGTTCATAAAGATGAGATGGTTGGCACCAAGGGTATTTTTGATAATTGCAAGATTTGAGGTTACATTCCGTGGCAGATCTCCCACGTCATAACTGGTATTCAGGAAATCATAAGGGGCGCTGCTCGCCCCCCCCTGTCTGGTAAAAGTTGCGTGGACAAGCTTTGGGTAACTGGAAAGACTAGGATATCGGAAATATGGGGGAGGTTCTCTTATCCATAAAAGACCGGATCGATCAGGTACACCAGTGCTCACTGAAGAGATCATGAGAAGGGAATGTTTGGGGAAATTTATTTAATAGAAGTCCTTGGCCGTGCATCCTCATTCGAACAGAGACCGAGTTGTCCTTGCCACCCGGAGAAAGGGCATAGATACCATCACGACACAGGCC
>DAOVUP010000231.1 GCA_030632525.1 Desulfobacteraceae bacterium
CGCTTTATGGCATCATTCAGTCGATCCGTATCTCTGGTCTGCTTTAGGGCTTTAACTGCTTCCACCTGCTGTTTTGCCGAGTTTGAAGAGCTCTTTTGAACTCCCAAAGGCGTTGTTTTTTCCTGCTCCGTGGTAAACACATTCACCCCAACCACTAGTTTTTCCCCATTATCCAGCTCTTTCTGCCGCTGGACGGCCTCGGATTCGAACTGCCGGTCCAGCCATTCGGTGCGTATGGCCTCTTCCATGCCACCCACATCTTCCACCTCTTTCATCACCTTGAAGGCTTCCTCTTCAATTTTGTCGGTCAGACTCTCCACATAATAGGACCCGCCTAAGGGATCTGCCACGTTGGTGACACCTGTTTCATAGGCCAGGATCTGCTGTGTCCTCAGGGCCTGCAGATGGGCCTTTTCCGTGGGAAGACACATGGGCTCGTCATATGAGCAGCAGTGGAGGGACTGGACCCCGCCCAAAACAGCGGCCAATGCCTGGTAGGCAATGCGTGTCATGTTATTGAAAGGCTGTTGCGGGACAAGGGAGCACCCCGAGGTGTGGACGGCAAAACGGAACTGCATGGACCTTGGGTCCTTGGCGCCATACTTCTCTTTCATTAATCGAGCCCACATCCGTCTGGCGGCGCGGATCTTGGCCACCTCCTCGAAGATATCCACGTGACATGCCACATAGAAGGTAAACCTGGGTGCAAACTCGTCGATATCAAGCCCTCTCCGAATCAACTCATCTATGTAGCACATGGCAATCCCGAAGCCGAAAGCCACCTCCTGGGGAGCGGTGATACCCTGTTCCCTGAGATCGTACATGTTGACGGTAGTATAGTACCATTTGGGCAGATTCTTTGTGCAATACTCCATCACATCTGATCCCAATTTGATCGAGAGGTCCAGGGGACAGGCAGGCCCAAAACCACAGTACCTGAAATGAATCGGATCATTCTGGATAGAGCCGCGTAAGATACCGATATCGTATCCGGCATCCTGCGCCACTGCCACGTATTGGGCCATGGTGACCGAGGATGCAGTCGATGCGGTGATTAGAGACCAGCTCACCCTGTCTAAAGGTATACCCTTAGTCAGCGTTTCCATATCTTTGATAGAGGTAATATTGACTCCGGTCAGCCCCACCTCATCTACGGCCCAGGGATGGTCCGCATCCAAACCCATCTCGTAGGTCACATCGGCAATGGTATTCAGACCTGAGCCACCATGCTGGGACAGATACTTGAGACGCTCATGGGTGTCTGCCGGTGAACCGATACCAACAACCTCTCGTTTGGTCCACAGACGGCCCCTGAACATATTGGAGTGAATTCCCCTGGTATATCGATAGGTCCCTGCATCCGCTATATTCTGCTCATAATTCTCGTCAGTCCTGTCCCCTGGTCTATAGCTCTCCTGTAAATCATATCCCGACCAACTCTTGAAACTTGCAGGCTTCTCATAATACGCCTTGATGTAGTCATCCCAATTTCCTTCTTGAGCATTTTGCCCCGCCTTCTCATTTTTCTCGCTCATTTCTCCCTCCAGTTCTCCCTCTCACGACCCTATCTAGTTCCCATCCATAAATGGCCTTTTTTCGCAATCTCTGCGTCAATCTGCGGAATCACTTGTGCGACGTACTAACGTACGTCTCCGCGTAATTCCTTGATTTCCTTGACCTTGCGAAAACATTCACATTTCTGGATTGGAAACTGACCCGTGTCCTAAAATCATTAATGGATGGACACTATCTGGTGTCTGGATCACGCCAAGGCGTGATCCAGACACAATTTATTCTTTACAATCAGATTGAAACATGTTACTAACTGTTCAGATAGTTTTAATGACTGTTTAGTTATTAATTTAACAATACTATATTTTGCTGTCAAGGAAAATTTTCAAGTTTATTATGTTCGACTAGGGGGTTGCCCGAGAATGAGTCCCGCCAGGCGGGATGAGCTTGACGCGGAGATTGCGGAAAATAGCCATTCTCGGACAGCCTCCCAAGGGGGGCCAATAGATGGAAACAAAGGTCAATGAATCGGGTTTTCGTGGCTTGGATAAGAGCCTGAGAATACAGAAAATCACTGATACCGCCGCAGAACTTTTTCACAGAAAGGGGTACAGATCAACTACCCTCGATGATGTATCAAAGGAATTGGGGATTACTAAAGCGGCTCTGTATCATTACGTATCCAGCAAAGAAAAACTCCTCTCTCGGATCTACATCCAGGCATTGGAAAACATCTTCAGAAATACCGATAAGATTGCCGGAAAGGAACTCCCGCCCGATGTGAGATTGAGGCTTATTATCCAAAATCATATCAAGGGGATCATTATTCAGTCAATTTCCATGTTTTCTGTTTTTTTTACAGAAGAAAATCAGTTGCCTGAAAAGGAATTCAGAAAAATTCGCAGAGAAAAAAAGAAATACACCCGGATTGTTGAGGAAATCATCGAGGAAGGGATATCGCAGGGGCTTTTCAGAAAATCAGATCCAAAACTGCAGGCCTTTGCCCTGATAGGGATGTGTAACTGGGTATATAAGTGGTACAAACCCGGGCCCGATTCTTACACCCCGGAACAGATCGCCGACTATTTTGTGAGCCTGCTTGAGAGGGGCTATCTCAAAGGTGATATGGAAGGAATGCAGGATATGCCAGAATTATTGAGGGGAGGAAAAGAAAGAGCGGGTTCAAAAAAGGAAGACTATCAGAGGTTAAGGGCTAAATGTACGGAGTTGTCAAAAATCATCGATGAAATGGAGGAGAAGGGGTAAGCGAGCAGATTTCGAACACACCTCCGTCCTCATGTTAGAGGGGGGCAATGAGCTGATAAATGCCGGGCCGTTTTTCCACAAAGCGGATTCTTTTTCTTTGAGTTGGCCCTTTAGGACCTCTAAATATTCCTTCATGTCGAGCCCCTGCCTTTGTGTAATCAACCTGCCCTCGTTTTTCTTGCAAGCGTTTAGGTATCTCTCTGAGGCAAGGAGATCTTCCGTTTTTCCGGGTCCTCCTGCTGCCGGTAGAAAATGACCGTGTGTCCGATCATGCCCACATTCTCAGCGCCCGTTTCTTTTTCGATGCGTCCGGAAATCTCAGTCTTCTCGGCTTTCTCTTTGAAATCGTTAAACTTCATTTTAATGAGCTCATGTCTTTCAAAGGCCTTTTCCGCAGACAACAAGACTTCAGGAGTCAGGCCTTTCTGCCCGATAAAAACCACCGGTTTCAGACGGTGGGCAACTCCCCTCAGATATTTTCGCTGAAAACCCTCAAGTTTTTTCATGTCCAATCCCTCTACTCAATCTTGATATTCAATCCATAAAATAAAGAAAATAACGGCCAAAAATATATAGCTGGCTTCGTCCTATTTTCTCCCGTTTTTTCAGAATTTGTAGCCCTTCGAAATCATGGATAAGGAAACTGGCGGTCTGATGGGTCACGTTCAGAAGCTCAGCAATAATTAACCCTCCGAAAAATGCAGAGTCTGCTCTATGGCCTAAGTTTGAATATTATGAGGAGCCAAAAAAAATCTTTTCTCTTATTTGAATTGGCCGCACCTTAGTGAATAGTTCAGGTTTGTCCCTTTGTCCCCTCATCAGACTTGTCTTCATCC
>DAOVUP010000171.1 GCA_030632525.1 Desulfobacteraceae bacterium
AGCCCTCAAAGGTATTTTTAGTGAGCCTAACTTTTTAATGGGCCATTCCATGGGCGGGGCCATTGTCCAGAAGGCGGCCCTGTTGGAACCCGATTTAATGAGGGGGATAATTTTGGTGGGTACCGGCCCACGGCTCCAGGTAGCGCCCATGTTCTTAGAAGGCCTGCAGAACAATTTCGAGGAGACCGTTGACGCTCTCATTGGGTTTGCATACGCACCCGGCGCAGACAGCCTGCTCATCAAAGAGGGCGCCAAATTAATGAAAGAGGCAGGATCAAGCGTGGTTTATGGCGATTTCTCTGCATGCAATCAGTTTGACGTACGGAACGAGGTGGGAAAAATCAAGCTTCCATGTCTCATCCTCTGCGGAGATGAGGATAAATTAACGCCCCCTTCCCTTTCCAAAAAACTGAATGAAGCTATCGAGGGAAGCAGGCTTGAAATATTACCCGCTGCGGGCCATATGGTGATGATTGAAAACCACAAGGCCTTTAACGATTGTGTACTCGATTTTATTATGCACACGCTCTCATGACCGATGATACTTCTAATACACCGGTAATTCGCACCATCTATTTACGAGACCGTCAAGGTCATCTCTGTTTATAATGAATCGCCAAAGACGCACCACCCGCCATACAACCGGCGGACAAGAACTTTAGGCACGTCTCTGGATCAGGCCCCTCACTCGAGGCTAAAAACGATCTCTCCTTCTTCGGCTTGCCCAAGATGCAATGGATAGGGGAGATTTTCATGCTTTAGAACCCGGTTAATAAACTTTTCCCCATCACCTTGGAATTCCACAGTGGCCGATATGGAATTACCCCTGATTCTTGATGGGATCACCGATTTTACTCCAATTACCTCATCCCTGAGAAAATCCCTAAAAACCCAGAACTGTTTCGGCCTGCTCGTGCCTGCTAACGTAACCTCTAACTGGTGGATTTCTCCGTGCTCGCTGGCAACAGCCCGGATGATACACGGGGAAAGCGTTGCAGCAATCCGGTTCACGGGCCCCTGGAGGATTTCCATAATTTGTTCTGAGTCTGTCAGCGCTATTTCGATCGGCTCGAATCTGGATTCCTGACAAATCTGGCTACCCTGATGCACATCAAAGGCCCTAAGTGTAAGAGACAACTCCTTCTTGTCAATGATTTGACTCTGACCGCAGATCACCACATCAGCGGAGAAAAGACTTCCCCACTTTAAAATATCTTCGCTTGTAAGGGACGGAGATGTTAAGTTGCTAAGAGGTTCAACATCAGGGGGACTCAAAATCCGGTTAATCGGGGTGAATCCCCTATCCTGGAAGACCTTGTGGAGCGTAAGCTCAACAGCGCTCAAATCCTGAAAACTCTCTGCGTCTCTCCACCAGTATGATATATCGCCTTCCATGGTTTCGAAAACCAGGAAAAGCACTTTGATGATGGGAGGGTCCGTCAGCAGGACACCGGCCGATCTGAGCTTTTCTCCTATGATTTCTTCATTGACTCTGAGCTTTATGAGGACCTTGTACTTACCGTCGGCCTGATGTTCCGCCAGGATATGAAAATTTTCGATTTCTTCCTTAGCGCCCGGGATAATTTCCTCGGTTACCCTCTCGAAATTATTAACTACGCCCCTGCTTCCAAGCAGACGAGCGATATAATCTTCCACCCCTTTCATCAAGGCTTGGGTAATAGCTCTTTTTTTTGCCGCAGCTGAATTCCCTCCAACAACAGTACTGGCGCCTATTGCTAAAAGCTCATTTTTCTCCAGGTTATCCCCTGTTTCTGCCCGTGAAAGATGGAAACCAAAAAAGAGAAAACCTGCAAGAAAGAAAATGGCAATCCTGTTCATCTGTCTGTCCTGCCCCACGAAATAGTGTCTTATTGCCCTGACTTTCCGAGGGACTTCAGCTCTTCTTTAGATTCAGCCACAAGCCCTTTGTTGATTTCCAGAACCTTTTTGAAGTCATTTTCTGCTCGATATAAGCGGTTCGCCTTCTTGTATGCAATACCCATATAGTAGTAGGGCTCGGGCAGGTCTTCCTTGTAATGCAAAGAGTCATAAAACCTCTCTCTTACTTTTGCTAACCAGCCCTCCCCTCCCTTCATTGTATAAATGCGCATAAATCCAACAAAAGCTAACGCCTTATCCTCTTCTGTCTTTGCATCATCTCTTGCGCTGCACATTGAATCCACAGCCAACTTGAACTTCTTTTCCTTGCCGTAAATCAGACCCAGGCCCAAGTGCGCACTGGAATAGTTAGAATCGAGTCGCAGAGCAAGATTGAATTCTCTTTTGGCATCGAAAAGATAGCCCTTTTCAAGCAATTTAAAACCGCTATAAGCATGATGTTCCGGAGTATTCAACACTCTTTCCTGAACCCTCGGACTTGATGAACAGGCCAAGAGAACGAAAGTGAGCAATAAAGAAACAACGGTCATCCTGCAAAATAACTTAAGCTTGATAAATTCCATCAGGATTCCTCCAGTTAACGGTCGAGACCTTTGAAAAGCGTAGCCGATAAAACTCTGAATAGAGAATTAGAATTAAAAGATCAAGTGCTTTCAGACAAAAATAGACGAATTCTTTTTATTACCATATCTAAATCCTTAGGATCAACCCATATGACGCCAGATTCAGATTTGAACCAGGTTAATTGCCTCTTGGCATATCTTCGCGTATCTCTTTTGAGTTTGGTAATCGTTTCTTCCAAGGACCATTCCCCTTTTAAGTACCTGATCATATGCCTGTACCCGATAGCCTTCATCGATTTTAGATCAGGGGAGTATCCCATTTTTAAAAGATCACGGGTCTCTTCGATGAGGCCCATATCTGTCATATTTACACTTCGCTCGTTTATACGATGATAAAGAGCCTCTCTTTCCACGTCCAGACAAAGCTTCAAGGCGTTTAATGACCGCTCCCTGAAACCGTGCCTTTTCATAAGGTCTGAAGACCGTAGATCGGAAAGAGAATTGATTTCAATAGCCCTTATAATCCTCACCTCGTCATTTGGGTGGATACTTTCTGCGCGTTCAGGGTCCAGGGTCTTTAATTTCTCATGAAGTTTTGCAGTTCCGTGGATCTCAGAGTCCATACGCAGCCGCTTTCTCAGCTCAGGATCTGAGGGAGGGGATTCCATGAGTCCTCCGATCAGGCCCCTGATATAAAGACCTGTGCCGCCAACAACAAGGCATGTTTTCCCTGTCGAGCAGATTTCGTTCACAATAGGAAGGGCCATACGACGATAAATTGCGGCATTGAAGTCCTCATCAGGATTAACAACATCCAACATATGGTGGGGAATCCCTCTTTGTTCCTCATGCGTAGGCTTTGCAGTGCCGATATCCATACTGCGGTAAACCTGCATAGCATCAGCATTGACAATCTCTCCTGATAAAGAGCGAGCCAAATCCACTGCGAGAGTCGTTTTTCCGCTGGCCGTGGGACCTGCAATGACAATGACCTTTGGCCTTTTATCTTCTGACATGACAAATGTTTCTTCAGATCTCGTCAAATAACAACCACTTAACAAGATCCGTTATACAACCCTCTTAAACATCTTTTCCATCTCATAATAGGAAAAACGCTTAAATATGGGTCTTCCGTGGGGGCAGTTCGTGGGTAAGTCCATCTCCCCTAACTCGCTTAAGAGCCTGGTCATTTCTTCCTGGCTCAAGCGCTGTCCGGCCCGGATAGCGCCGTGACAGGCCATTAAAGTTATGGCCTTATCTAATAGGGCATCTTCATCAGGGGTTCCTTCCTCAAATTGCATTACAAACTCGGATATAAAAGAATTCCAGTCCACATTATTTAACAAGGCCGGGACTGCCCTCAACAAAAAGGTATTGCCCCCGAAATGGTCAAGTTCAAGCCCGAAATCGCTCAACCTGGCCCCTTTCCCCAAAACCACCCTTTTCTCTTTTGTGGAAAGCTCTAACTCGTGAGGGATCAGCAGGCCTTGGATTTCAACCCGCGAAGCCGCTACGGACTTTTTCAAGTTTTCGTATACAACCCTTTCATGGGCAGCATGCTGGTCGACAATCAAGAGCCCGTCTTCCACCTGACATAGAATATATGTATTTCCCAACTGCCCGATGATTCTTGGTTCAGCCGGTACCACGGACTGCTCAATGGCCACTCTCGTGGACGGAACGGTCTGTATCGGAGGGTCTCTCCTTTCAGATCCGGGAGAATATTCCCATGGAGGCTCGGAAATAGATGAATCGGAAGTAGAAGATAAGAAGCTTTTCTGCGCTGGAACCGTTTCGCTGCCAATAAATCCCTGCCCCGAAAAGGGATGAGGCGAACGGGCCAACCTGTTTTCAATAGCACCGACTATGGCCTGAAAAACCTTGCGAGCATTACGAAATCGGATTTCCTGTTTGGTTGGATGGACATTGACATCGATCTCCAAAGGGTCGATTTCAATAAAAAGCACAACCTGAGGATAGCGTCCCTTCATCAGCCGCTTGCCGTAACCGTCCATAATCGCTTTTGTAACGAACCGGTCCCGTATGTTCCTACCATTTACATAAACAAATAGCCGATCTCCCCTGCTCCTTGCAAAGTCCGGGGGCGCTGCATAAAGCTTTATTGAAAAATCGCCATATCTTTCTTCCCCCTCCATAATTGCTTCACCCACCTTTCGACCCATCAGTCCGGAGAGTCGAGACAAGGTGTC
>DAOVUP010000167.1 GCA_030632525.1 Desulfobacteraceae bacterium
ACGAGGAAGTAGACCTCGAATTCGCTGATGGTGTCGGCACAGAGGGGCAGGACAACGCCTTTTTTCCGATTGATTCCAAATTAGGTTTCGGGAGTTACGCAGATGTAATCACGGATATTCAGTTCGAACGTATGCTCTCACCCACCGGCCCCACAGACGGCATGGTGGTCTCCCCTCTGAATGGAGAGATCCCCAAACGGATGGCTATTGTCCAGGGTCACCCCGATGAAGATGACGACCAACTCCTTTCCTCCCTGGTCTTAGGGGTAAACGAGTCGATCATTGCCCTTGATAGAACAAAAGACTTAGAGGTGGTTTTAGTCTCCCCCATCAACGAGGCCTTCAAAGAACAGTTCCTATCAAACGCAGAAAAAATCTCCGGACTTCGGCTGATGGAAGGGAACCCTGAATCTATTGAGAAAAACCAGGAAGATGCCCCCTTATCCCTTAAATACTCTGAAAACGGCCAGCAACAAGACGAACCCTTTGATTTGATCGTGGTTCTTACAAAACCAAAACTATCATCCGAGCTAAAATCCTTGAGCAGAAGGCTCGAAAAACCTGTTCAGTGATCCTAAGGCTTAGACTGAAAGAATATTTTTTGAAGCGAAGATCGTGTGGATGGGGTCAGCCCCTGACATAAAATATCTTATCAACGGTTCGTTACAAGGTTTTACTCTTCTTTACTTTTGCTGAAAATCTTTCATTTGCTTTTGATACAGCCGAATAGTTCAGTCCCTCCAACATATCGCCAGTTTGGTTGTCTCGGACTCAGTCCGTTTGCTGAATAACCCCTTTTCTTTTGCTATAGAGCTGAATTCATCTACAACTTCAAGAATGTCCGTGCACGAATCTTCAAAGAGAGTACACGTTTTTATTCCAATTGATTTCTATTGTAATTATTGATAATGGTGATTAGCGTATTCAATGTCTTAATGAAAACCCCTTCAAGTAAAATGCTGGTTTCCGACTCCGCTTCCAACCCGTAGGGTAGACCCTACGGCTTGGATAGGTTTTTGATTCGACCCTCAACCTTCCGGTCTATCCGGATTATGCATATGAAAAACAAAGTCACAATTGCCCTTTCCGGGAACCCCAATGCAGGCAAGACAACGGTCTTTAATGCCATTACCGGCGCCAGACAACATATTGCCAATTATCCCGGGGTTACCGTAGAAAAAAAGTACGGCACTGTCATACACAAAGGATATGAGATAGAGGTAGTAGATCTGCCGGGAACATATTCTCTGACCGCCTATTCCCTGGAGGAAATTGTAGCCAGGGACTTTGTCATCAATGAAAGACCGGACTTAGTGGTCGACATAGTTGATGCCTCAAGCTTGGACAGGCATCTTTATCTGGCAGTACAGTTCAAGGAATTGGGGATTCCACTCATTATCGCGCTTAATATGGTGGACCTTGCGGAAACCCGCGGAACCGTGGTAGATCCCCACCAATTGTCATCCCAGTTCGGAGCGCCTGTGGTGCCGATGGTGGCAAGATCAAACAAGGGGATAAAGGAACTTTTAGACAAAGTGGTCGAGGTAGTAAGAGACAAGCCTCAGTGGAAACTTGCCCCGATCTCCTACGGCATGGATATAGACCTGAGTCTTGATGAGATATCAGCCATAATAGACGAATCCCGGGTCTTTGATAGAAAATATCCTTCCCGATGGCGTGCCCTCAAATGCCTGGAAGGGGATAGTCAGATAACCGGATTGCTGAAAAGAGATCCGGTTTTCGGGCCGAAGATAGAGCAGATATGCGAAGGTGTCTATAAACATACGATGAATACGTTGGAAGAAGAACCTGAAGCGATTATAGCGGACCACCGTTATGGTTATATAGCGGGCATTACAAAAAAGGCGGTGAAGCGAAAGATCCAGGCGCGACTCAATATTTCAGACAAAATTGATAAGATCCTGACCAACCGCTTTCTCGGTCCTTTACTCATGATCGCCATCCTGTATGGCATGTATTCCTTTACCTTTTGGGCCAGTGAGATGCCGATCCTCTGGTTAGAGGTCATTTTTGATTCCCTGAAAAGCAGTGTTATATCGGTGGCCCCTCCAGGAATACTTCAATCATTGATCATCTCCGGTATTATTGGGGGTGTTGGGGGCGTCTTAGGCTTTGTGCCGCTGATCATGTTCATGTTCTTTGCCATTGCTGTTATGGAGGACTCGGGCTATATGGCTCGGGTTGCATATATGCTCGACAGATTATTGCGCTGGTTCGGGCTGCATGGCAATTCCGTCATGGCCTTGGTTGTTAGCGGTGGAATCTCCGGGGGATGCGCAGTGCCGGGCGTCATGGCAACAAGGGTCTTGAGGGATCCTAAGGAGAGGCTCGCAACCCTCTTAGTGGTTCCGTTCATGAACTGCGGCGCCAAGTTACCTGTCTATGCCTTGCTAATAGGGGCCTTTTTTTCTAAAGACAAGGCCAGGATGATGTTTCTCCTGACCATTCTTTCATGGGTCTTTGCGCTCTTTGCCGCCAAGATCATAAGATCTACCATCCTGAAGGGTCCAAAGACCCCCTTTGTTATGGAGCTTCCTCCCTATCGGGCGCCCACTATTGCTGGCCTTTTGATTCATACATGGGAAAGGACCTGGCAGTATATCAAAAAGGCAGGTACGGTCATCCTGGCGTTTTCTATTCTCTTGTGGGCGATGATGACCTTTCCGGGTCTCACCAAAGACCAGGTAGCCTCCTTTCAAGAACAGCGAAAGGAGCTTACAGACGCCTTTCTTGATGCGTCTGATATCAGAGGATTTATAAAGGGCCGGAAAGACCTGACTGCTTTGGATGAGATTTATTCAGCATATGTCAAAAATAAAAAACAGCCGGTAATCCCCCCGACCCTTAACAGGGACGTCGTCAATGTGGTGCGGGTCTTGTCGCAACTTGAAGATGGAAAAGCCAGTAGGGAAAAAATTGATAACAGATATCAAAAAGCAGCCTCCCGATACCTGGAATTCAGCACCCGGATGAGTCATATTAACAAATCGCAGCAACAGAGCGCCCTCAAGAGGTCCATTGCAGGGTGGATGGGACAGCGGTTAGAGACAATTACGAGGCCCCTCGGATTTGACTATCGAACGAATATAGCATTGGTGGGTGGTTTTGCTGCCAAAGAGGTGGTGGTCTCCACCCTCGGCACTGCCTATTCTTTGGGCGAGGTGGATCCTGAGAAAACCGGTTCTCTTTCTGAACAGCTTAAACAGGATCCCGGCTGGAACCCATTACAGGCCTTCACGTTAATTGTTTTTACCATGCTCTATGTCCCCTGTATTGCTACTGTTATTATTATCCGCCGGGAAAGCTCATTAGGTTGGGCCGGGTTTTCCATTGCTTTCAATCTGGTTGTGGCCTATGCGGTATCTCTGTGTATCAGGCAGGTCGGAGTGGCTTTGGGAATAGGAGTTTGAGATTGATGATCCTTGGATTGTTGATTGTCGATTGAAAGTCCCTTTAACAACCGAATGACAATTGACTGACAATAAATTACTAAAATTTCTGATGGAGTAATGCATATATGGAAAAAATGCCGATTACCAAGGAGGGGCTTGAAAAGCTAAAAAAAGAACTTGCCCATCTTGAAAAAGAAGAAAAACCAAAAAATATCAGGGCCATATCAGAGGCCCGAAGTCACGGCGATATCAGCGAAAATGCAGAATATCATGCGGCCAAGGAGAGGCAATCTTTTTTAGCAGGGAGGATCAACGAATTAAAGATGGCCATAGGACAGGCAGAAGTAATCGATATCGATGAGGGGCCGACCGACAGGGTTGTGTTTGGCCGGACTGTCCTCTTATACGATCTTCAGACCGAGGAAGAGGTGAGTTATCAACTCGTCGGGCATTATGAGTCTGCCCCTGAAAGCGGAAGGATATCAATACAATCTCCCCTTGGCAGGGGGTTGATCGGAATGAGGGTAGGGGACGAGGTAAAGATCGCGATCCCTCGAGGGGAACAGGAATTTGAGATTTTAGAAATTCGATGAGGCGTTAATGGACAGAGTGGAGCAGGACTGTACAGTAACAATAAGATTTACGATGAGCACTGAGATTTCTCCGGGTGAGTTTAAGGAGCGTCCTGAAGATGAAGTCCGATTTATATTTGGTGTTGAAGAGCAGGTTCCAGCGCTTGAAAAGGCCCTGGAAGGGGTAGAAGCAGGTCAGAAGTTCAGTCTTCATATACCCGCATCAGAAATTTATGGAGAGCATGACCCGTCATTAATCAGAGAAATCCCCAAACAAGGCCTTATCAAGCAAAGACTTAAAGAGGGAAAATTCTATCGCCAGATGAAAATGGGAAGCCTGGTCTCTTTCAAAATCTTAGAGGTCAGACCGGACACGGTACTGGTAGATTTTAACAAGCCGATGGCCGGGATCTCCGCCTCCATGAGGGGAGAGGTCGTGGCAATCAGCAGAGCCAACAAGGCCGAAATCGCAGCAGCCCAAGAGGACCAGCGCAAAAAAAAGATCGGGTGTGGATAATGATCCACCGCATATTCATCCATGGCTTAGAGAGCAGCAATAAGGGCACCAAAGCGGTCTTCTTCCGCGAAAAATATTCCGATATGGTCATCCCTACCTTTACCGGTAATCTGCCGGAACGAATGGAAAAATTGAACCGGATTCTCTCTAACAAGTCCGATATCAGGATCGTGGGTTCAAGTTTCGGAGGGCTTATGGCCTCTCTGTTCGCAATGGAGAATGGATCTCA
>DAOVUP010000234.1 GCA_030632525.1 Desulfobacteraceae bacterium
ACCCTTACTTCCCTGATCAGTGTTAAACACTGGGGCAAAGCGGTAGCGATCCATGAACTGGCCCCGAATTTGGGTTTTGTTTTGGCCCCATTGCTGGCAGAGCTGTTTATGATCTGGTTTTCATGGCGAGGGGTTATCCTTTTCCTGGGCACGGGCTCTATACTTATCGGGATAGCCTTTGCCTTTTTCGGAAGGGGAGGGGAGTTTCTTGGAGAGGCCCCCAATTTTGGATCTCTTAAGGCCCTTTTCGCAGAACCCGCCTTTTGGATAATGGCAGTCCTTTTCACTTTTGGCATCTGTGGGACCCTGGGCATATATACTATGCTCCCCCTCTATCTCGTGACTGAACAGGGGCTTGATCGAAGCTGGGCCAATACTTTAGTGGCCCTCTCACGGATTTCCGGTGTGTTTATGGCATTCATAGCCGGATGGGTGAGCGATCGTCTTGGGCCAAGGCTTACGCTGAGTGGGGTGTTCCTGATCACAGGCCTGATGACGATTCTGATCGGTAGTGGGTCGGAGTGGATCGTAATCTTCGTTTTTCTCCAGCCGGCAATGGCCGTCTGTTTTTTCCCGCCGGGATTTGCGGCGCTCGCTTCAATAGGTCCACCCAATGCCAGAAATATAGCTGTTTCGCTCACAATTCCCGCCGGCTTTATTTTTGGGGCAGGGGCCATTCCCATGGGAATCGGCATGATGGCTGACGCCGGGTTCTTTGACCTGGGGTTTGCCTTGGCCGGCGGTTTGATCCTGACCGGTACACTATTAGCACTCTTTCTGAGATCTCCCCGCCAATAACACCCGGTTTTTGTTCTTGACCCAGAACACGTTTTTCTCTATATTTCAAAACCGTTAGGGTTTTATTTTGATTTAAGTGCCTAAAGTGCATAACAAAAATTTGGAGGTTATTATGGGGAAAGTAGGAATTATTGGAGTCGGACAGAGTTCTTTTGTGCGTGGTTATCCCGGCTCAATCAGGGAATTGGCCTTTGAAGGGTTCAGAGATGCTATGCAGGATGCCGGGATTCCAACTAAGGATATCGACGCATCTATCATCTGCTCTGCTCCGGAATATGATAAGCAGCGTTCACCGGCCGGTGTCTTTGCCGAATACTTGGGACTTGTCCCGCAGCCTACGTGCTATTTGGAGAGCCTATGCTCTTCAAGCAGCATGGGTCTGAGGTTTGCCTATTCATTAGTAAAGTCCGGGCTGCATGATGTGGTTGCTGTTATCGGCTTTCAAAAGATGTCAGAGATATCTTCTGCAGAATCACAGGAGAGGATGGGGAGGGGCGCGGACATCCAGTGGGAGAGCCCATTTGGCACTATGATGCCGGCCTATTACGCTATGTATGCCAGGGGCCATATGGAACAATACGGGACAACCCTTGATGATCTGGCGCTCATCAGGGTAAAGGCTGCCACTTATGGCCAGATCAATGAGAAGGCTGTTTACCGCAGGCCGGTTACCTTTGAGATGTTCTCAGACCCTGAAAGTCCCATGTCAGGACCGGTTGCAAACCCGCTCAGGGTTGGAGACTGCTGCGCAAACGCGGATGGAAGCTCCTGCGTTATTGTTGCCAGCGAAGAGAAGACCAAGGCTTTTTCCAAGAAGCCGGTCTGGATCCTCGGTCTGGGCGCCGCATCTACTACGGTGAACCTGGCAGGCAGAGATCTTTTTTCAGGTTTGACCGTGGCCCAAGCTGCAGGGGAAGAGGCCTATAAAATGGCCGGTGTTACGGCTAAAGATATCGATGTGGCCGAGGTACATGACTGCTTTACCATTGCCGAGATGATGGCATATGAAAACCTCGGGTTTGCAAAGCCTGGAGAGGGAAAAGAATTGATCAAGGCCAAGGAGACCTATAAGGAGGGTAGCATCCCGGTGAATGTGGATGGTGGCCTCCTGTCAAAAGGGCATCCAATCGGGGCTACCGGAGGATCCCAGATCAGGACCATAGTCCTTCAGTTGAGGGGCGAGGCAGGTGAGATGCAGGTAAAAGACCCTGAGATCGGGCTGGTCCATAATATCGGCGGTGTTGGTCTATACGGAAACGTCAGCATTCTTGGGAGGTAAAACCATGGGTAAGAAAAAGAAAGAGGTGGATGACCGGTTTAAGAGATTTGGAACGGTAAGTTTTACCTCTATTACAAAGATTAATGACTTTATCGATTACTTGGATCAGGGGAAAATAATGGGTACACGCTGCAAGGAGTGCGACCTGTTCTTCTTTCCTCCAAGGGCGGATTGTCACAACTGTTTTTCCAGTGATATGGAATGGGTTGAAGTATCGGGAACAGGAAAGTTAGTCACCTATAGTAAACTGGAGTTTGCACCTATAGGCTTTGGAGATGATCTCCCTTATGCCATAGCCCTCTTGGATTATGGGGACTATAAGGTATTCGGCAGGATAGCCGGAGACGTACCTGAAGATGAGATCCGGGCGGGTATGGAGATGACCGCAAGGGTTAACACCTTGCCTAATGGCCAGTTAAACTACGTGTTTCATAAGGCCTAAATAGTGTCCGAACGAAAACTAGGATTTTTTGTTCAGATCAAGGGGCGCGAAAATTCTAACCGCAGGAATACATTGAGTATTTCGAGGATTAAAATTTGAGCCTGACGCAGATATTGGGGAAAAAGACAGTTTTCATTCAGGCACTAAACAGAATCCTTAAAACCCCCGTCATAATAACGGGGGTTTTTTTGTCTCCCGGAATGAAAAATGTGCGGATGTGCGTGAGACAATGAGGCGCTTTTTAGTTGAAAACCTGGACAACCAGGATGGTGTGTGTACTATTACAGGCTCTGAAGCAAGGCATATAACAAAGGTTCTGAGGATGGAGGCGGGGGACCGGTTTGTCCTCATGGATGGTAAAGGCAGCCGCTTCTTGGCCGCCATTGAATCTACCACGCGCCAGGGAGTCAGGGTCGTCCTCGAAACACCCATTCCAAAGCCGCCCCCCTCGCCTGTAACAATAGCCCTGTGCCAGGCCCTTTTAAAATCCGGTCCAATGGATTACCTGATTCAGAAGACATCTGAGTTAGGAGTGGATCATATCCATCCCTTTTCCTCTCTGCGAACCATCACCATACTTAAAAATGAAAGACTTTCTAACAGGATGAGACACTGGCGCGAGATAGCCAAAAACTCTGCAAAGCAGTGCGGTAGGGCCGTTCCGGCTCAAATAGACTTTCCATTGACTCTCGGGGAATTGACCGTAAAATGGAAAGAAAAGAGAGGTATCAAGGCAATCTTGTGGGAGGGAGAAGGGGCAACGGACCTTAAAGGGCTGCTCAGGGGCTCATCACCGGAAGGGAAGTTCATGGGAATGGTAGGTCCTGAAGGCGGTTTTGCAGAAGAAGAGATTGAACTGGCTGCGGACGCCGGTTTTATCCCTGTTACCCTCGGAAACAGGATCTTGAGGTCTGAGACAGCGGCCATGACCATGGTAGCCATTGTCCAGTATGAATGGGGGGATCTTGGCGTGATGTAGGCTGAATATCTGACCTGCAAGATGGGACGTGGAATTGTCCCCTGCATAATGATCTGTATTGCC
>DAOVUP010000007.1 GCA_030632525.1 Desulfobacteraceae bacterium
GGTAGTTAGTGTCCATCCATAAATGGCTATTTTCCGCAATCTCAGCGTCAAACTCAAATTTTAATCCTCGAAATACTCTAATGTATTCCTGTGGTTAAAATCTTCGTCTTCCTTGATCTTGAACAAACTATCTCATTTCTGGATGGACACTAGTCAGTCTTACTCTTCCCTGCTATCCGGTCCAGGACAAAAACCACTAAAAACCCTGCCACCATCAAACATATGGCTGATAAGACTTCACCGCTCCATTGTGCCGGAACGATGTTTGCCTGAACAACCGGCACTGTTTTTCCGTGACTGTCTATTATGCTTTCCAATGTTTCCTTCCAGGGCCAGATCTTCCTGAGGGAACCTAACATGAGCCCGGTCAGGAACGCTACCATGAGATCGTGGTATTTACTCAGGAGCCATCCCAAAATTCGAGAAAACGCGGCAATCCCAACGCAGGCGCCCGCTGCCACAACGAAGAGAACGAGAAAATCCCTCTGGTTGACAGCATCCAGGATATATTGATATTTGCCCATGAGGACCAGTATAAAAGATCCTGATATCCCTGGCAGGATCATGGCACAGATAGCGATTGCGCCAGAAAGGAAGAGGAACCAGAGGTCATTGGGGGTGGCCCCGGGCACAAGACCGACCAGAAAATAGATCCCAATTAAACCTCCAAGCAGACAAGCCCAGGTGAGGGGTTGCCAATGTTTGATGCGCCGGCTGACAGTCACCACTGAGGCAAGGATCAACCCCAAAAAAAAGGACCATATGAGCACAGGCGTGTTCTGGAGAAGCCAGGCAAGGGCCTTTGCGAGGGTAAAAATGGCTGTTAGAATTCCGATACCAACCGCCAGGAGGAACTGCCAGGAAATGTGATCAATAAAGGCCCGGATCTTTAAGGTCACGAGCAGCCTCAGGCTTTTAAGGTCAAAGGATTTTATGGCATTGATTAACTCCTCATAAATGCCGAGGATAAAGGCCATGGTCCCGCCGGAAACCCCTGGCACAACGTCAGAGGCCCCCATGCAGAAGCCTTTGGCTGCCAGAATAATGTACGCAAAAAAAGGCCTTTTCACGGGTATGGCCCTGTTTTTCTTCGACATTCGTTATTTTCCCTTCAACCATTGAATGGTTGTCTACAAGGTAAATATAATAGTGAAGATCCCTACGGCCCAGCAATATGGGGCGAAATAGTAGAAATGGCCCTTCTTAACCATTCCCATGAGGAGCTTCAGGGCCATGAAACCGACCAGTGCGGAAGATGTAAAGCCTAAGATAATGGGAACAACACCTACTCTTGTAATTGCCTCCACGTCAAATTGAAGGACAACGGCCCCTAAAATTGCCGGTATGGAGAGGAGGAAAGAGAAACGGCCCGCCAATTCCCTGTTCAGACCCAACAGCAGGGCACAAACGATAGTGGAACCCGAGCGGGAGATGCCAGGCATGATGGCCAGGCCCTGGGCCGTGCCAATGGCTAAGGCTATCAGTATCCCCACCTGTGTAAGTTTTTCGTGGGCCTTGGGGATGAACCTTGTTGAGCCAACAATAATACCGGTTATTACAAGCATTACCCCCACCGTGGTTACAGAACCAAATACCCTTTCCAATGGTGTTTTAAAAATAATCCCTATGAGACCCGTAGGAATGGACCCGACTACAACCATCAGTGCAAGGATGGCATGAGGTTTGAGTCTAAGCCTGTTGTCTGTTCCCGGTGCAGCGATCTCCCATATCTCCTCTACCATTTTCTTGATGTCAGAACGGAAGTAGATGCATACGGCCAACAGAGTCCCCAAATGCAGGGAGACGTCTAACAGGAGTTCAGGCTCCTTGAACCCGAGCAGATTTTTGAAGATTACCAGATGGCCTGAACTACTGATCGGCAAAAACTCGGCAAGACCCTGGACAATGCCTAAGAGTATCGTGTCTATATTGGTCATGGAAGGGCCCCCTAATGGATGTGTTGTAAATACCAGATCGTGGCGTTAATTGGCAAGAACAAAGCCTTCAATCCACTCGGACCCCCTTCTGGAAGATGTGCAATCGGGTAAGGTCTATGGTGAGGTTAATGATTTCGTCCGGTCGGAATGATGCATCTTTGGGCGCGCGGAGGGTTAGATGTTCCTGGCCGATCTGTGTATGGATAAATTTTTCAGAACCCACATCGCTTATCATCTCTACCTTGACAGGGAGCGTCCCTGCCCCTGCCTCTACTATTCTCACATCCTCGGGACGAAAGCCCAAATCCACTCCCCGGCCTACGAGATTTAGCCGGAGATTTCCCATATCCATGTGGAATTCCCGGCCCTGGAAAACAGGACGTTCCCCATTGCGCAGAATCATTCCCCGGTAGAGATTCATCTCGGGCGACCCGATAAAGGTGGCGACGAATGTGTCAGCCGGAAAGGAATAAATGGTTTCGGGCCGCCCTGTCTGGCGGACTGCGCCATCCCTCATGACAACTACCTTTTCTCCTAAGGTCATCGCCTCAACCTGGTCATGGGTGACATAAACAATGGTGGTCTTTAGCTGGCTGTGCAACTGTTTGAGCTCAAGACGTACATTGGCTCTCAGCCGGGCGTCTAAGTTACTCAAAGGCTCATCCAAAAGAAAAAGCTTAGGCTTGCGCACCAATGCTCGGCCCATGGCTACCCTCTGGCGCTGTCCACCCGATAGCTCCCGTGGCTTTCGGTTTAAAAGATCATCAATCCCTAAGAGAGTGGCAGTGTCCAGGACTTTTTTCCGGATGGTTGCCTTTGGAACCCCCCGCATGCGAAGCCCGAAGCCAAGATTCTTTGCCACTGTCATGTGAGGGTAGAGGGCATAGCTCTGAAATACCATGGCCACATCCCTGTCACGGGGGGCAAGACGGTCAACCGAATGACCATCAAGCTCAACAGTGCCCTTATCCTGCGGTACGAGGCCTGCAATAACATTGAGCAAGGTACTTTTTCCACAGCCTGACGGACCTAATAAGACACAGAACTTGCCATCCTCCACTTGTAGATCCACCCCGGAAAGGGCTGCTGTTTTCCCGAATCTCTTCCCAATGCCTTTTAGAGTCAGAGAAGCCATTTCAGCCCTTCATCGCCCCGGAGGTCATTCCCCGTACCAGGTAGCGTTCAAAGAAAAGAAAGAGAAGCAAAATCGGAAGAGTAACCAATACCGACGCGGCCATCACCAATTGCTTGGAGAGATGAACACTACCGGCCAATTGCACTACCCCTCTGGAGAGTGTGAACTTATCAGGGGTGTCCAGAAACATGAAGGCGAACAGGAACTCATTCCAGGCGATCATGAAGGTGTACAGGGCCACACTTGCCAGGGCAGGTGCAGAGAGGGGGATGATGATCCGCCAGATAACGCCAAAGCGGCTGCACCCGTCAATCAGACCGGCGTTTTCCATCTCGAGAGGGAGAGTTTTGAAGTAACTCCTGAGCATATAGAGGGCAACAGGAAGGGTCTGAGCCAGATATACTAAGATCAGCACATTAATGGAATCCCTAAACCCCATATGTGAAAAAATCACATAAAGAGGGATTACCAGGACAATGGCCGGGAACATATAGATGATCAGGATACTGTAGGACATAAAAGACTGACCTCTAAAACGAAGTCGTGTCACGGCGTATCCCCCCACTGTTGCTAAGGTTAAGGACAGCGCCACCGTAATGATCGAGACATAGAGGCTGTTTAAAATATACCTGATAAAGCCATGATCAAAGAGAACGTCATAATAGGCGCTAAGATCGATTTTACGGAAATCCAATCCTAAATTGGCAGGATTCATGAGGATCTCTTCTAAAGGCCGCAAAGAGGAGACTATCATCCAGTAAAAGGGAAAGGCCACTATTACCGCAAAAAAGAGGATGCCCGCGATTCTGATAAGGCGGATAATAGATCGTTCAAGTGCTTCTCTGGTCATGATGTGGCCAAAGTCCAAAGTTTGAAGTTCAAGGTCCAAAGTCTATAGTGTTATACCCGCAACCCGCAACCCGCAATACCCAATATTCAATCATCAATCCTCATGCCCCAGCGGAAATAGATGAAAATAAAGAGAGCAAGAACCCCGAACAGGACCATTGCCGTTGCTGAACTCGCTCCTATATTGAACTCACCAAAGGCGTAATCATATACATCCAGAGGGAGGACCTTTGTCCCTGCCTGGCCCCTTGTGAGCAGAAAGACATCATCGAATTTGTTGAACGTCCAGATGAACCGGAAAAGAAAGAGTGTGGAGAGGACAGTTACGAGCTGCGGCAGGGTAATATGGAAAAAACGCTGAAAGGGTGTGGCCCCGTCCACTGATGCCGCATGATAGAATTCATCCGGTATAGCCTGGAGACGCGCAAGGATAAAGAGGAATGCAAAGGGGAAATAACGCCATCCCTCGAAGAGGATCACCGAGAAGAGAGCCATGGGGATACGAAGGCCGACACCCATGATATCAAGATCAAGCCAGCGCTGGGAGAGAAAGGGGATCGGCTGGGTCAGGAGGCCATGGTCCACTGCGAACTGATTGAATACGCCCAACTGGGGATCTAATATAAAGCTCCAGGTAAAGGTGACTGCCACTACAGGGGCGATATAGGGGGCGATGAAAAGCCCCCTCAAGAGGGCACGCCCGCGGAACTCCGCATGGACCAGCAGAGCCGCCATCAAACCCAAGAAAATAGATAGGAGACTTCCCCCGATAGTATAGACCAGAGTGGTCAAAAGGACGGTGTCAAAGTCAGGATCTGAAAATACCTTTTGGAAGTTTTCAAAGCTAAGGTTGAATTGAAACAGGGCGTCTCCCCGGAGGTCAGCCAAAGAAACCGGTTTTAAGGAGATCCAGAGATTCCAAATCACCGGGACGATAACAAAGGCAAGGACGACCGCGAAGGTGGGGGCCAGCATCCAGAAAGCAAGACGAGATTCCCTATGGTGTTTACTGTTGACAGACATCTGTCTTCCTGTGTAACGTTGCGCTCGTAAATAAGGTATTAACACTTTCCGGGAGTTCTTCAATCGACAATCGCCAATCAACAATCATCAATAATCAATCCAAAGCCCTTACTCTCTCATTCATCAGCCGGGCGGCCTCCTCTGCGTTCAATTCCCCGTCAAGAAAGCGTTTGAGGATTTGGGGGATGATTTTTGTGCCATAGATCTTAGATACAAGGGCGCCTTTTACCCCGCCAATCCCGCCAAGGCCCCACCGGTTAAATCCATCCACGCTCGCTGTCATGCTTTTGGCCACGGACATCCCGTAAAAGCGGGAAAGCTTAGCGCGGGTGGTTACTCCAAAATCAAGGTCTATCCAGCCGTTAATAAAGCACTCCGGCGCAACCTTAGTCCCCTTGCGAACGGGTAATTTACCCTCTGCCGCCATACCCAACCATCTCAGGTATCCTTCGCTTAAAAGGAACTCCACCCACTGTTTGGCAGGGGCATCAGCCGCATCCTGTGTTATCCCCAAGCAGTTTATCTGCCCGTATTGAGCCCATCCGTTTGGCCCGTGTATGACAGTAACGAAACCGGTATTCCTGGCAAGAAACCCCGGCTCCTTCTTTATAATATCAGGCAAAACGGGCTGGTCTTTGCGAAGCCCGGAGAGTTCATCCAAGATAAATGGCGACCAGATGATCATGGCCGCTCGACCGGAAAGGTAGTCAATCCGCGTGTGTAACCAGCTGATGTTTCCGGGTGGGGTAAAACGGGAAAGGGCCTTGTAGAATCGGAGAGTCTCCACCATTTGGGGGGTATTCAGATTGATTTCCTGTTTGAGGTCTCCGGTTCGACCAGCCAACCTAACCCCGTTGGAAAGGGCAAGGTGCTCAAATACCTGTTGAGTGTAAGTTTGACCCGGGTCTGTTGCAACCTCGAAGCCCCACATTTTAGGTGGATTATTAAGGGCCTTGGCTGCCTTCAGGATATGATTCCAGGTATCGGGTATCGGGAGACTCTTTTCTCGGAACAGATCTTTGCGAAAGAGAAGAAGCTGGCCCCAGGCGTCTAAAGGTACTGCGGCATAGCCATTCTTGACCCGGACGAAATCTAAAGGTCCCGGGCTGAAGGTTTCTTTGCCGAGAGAAGTCACCACTTCGGTAGAAGACTGCGCATCGAGTATCCCCGCCTGTTCCCACCCTATTGTGAAATCAATGGGGTGGTACAACACATCGGGGAGAGACCTGGCGGCGTAAGCTGCAATGACCTTTGCAGCTAAGAAATTCTCCTCCACAGGGATTATCCGGACGGCAATTCCGGTTTTTTCAGTAAACCCACGAGCGATATTCTGCTGGATGGAAAGACGGTCCTTCTCCACCTCAGTGGTCCAAAAGGTTATCTTATCCTTAGCGATAGCCAGGTTACCGGTTATTATTATGAGGCTGAGGATGGTCAATAGGGAAAGGGTCTTCAAGAGAAAAAGTTTTCTCATTTAATCACCTCCCCACTATTATTTATGAGCAATCTCCGCGAGTGAGTTTAACTGCTCTTTTAGTGTTTGAACGTATTCAGCGAGCCCATCCAAAGAGTTATTGCGGGCCGCTTCTTCACTCTTCATAGCCAGATCATAAATTTTCCTTAACCCGAGACTACCCGAAGCACCTTTTAACGAATGGGCGGCTTGAGCGGCTTCCTCTGCATTTCCTTCTTCAATCGCAGAGCGAAGTTTGTCTATATCAACCATTCCGGTATCGAGGAAGAGCTCAAGTATTTCCAAATATTCATCTTCTTCTAATCCCAAATTTTCAGCCAATTCCTTGATATTCATCATGCCTCCTTTTTACCCGATTCTTTCACATTTTCACATCCATTGAGGGGTTGCAAGACCAAATAAGAAGTCAGGACAGTTTGAACAGAAACTTACTACGGTCTTTGGTATTGATCGTTTACCCGTGTTTGAAGATCTGGACTACGGTTTCTATAACTGCGTATACTATTTCAACATCTACGAACGAACCCTTCATTCACCAAGCTTATTTTCGCTTACCTCCACGCAATAGGTGCGTTTTGATTCATGATACGATTTGATTGCGTAATTTATGTTCGGGTCAAGATCAAGTAGAATACGCAGAGTTTTTGAGTTGTAATGCAATTTTGATCTGACCAGCTTTACTATCTTTCCGTTTACAGGAATTTCGGGGCGCCCGTCCCAGAAAGAGACCTTCATAATGTGAATAGCGACTTTGGGGGCGGCTCCTCCCAGAACAAGGACAACCGGAGTGGTGTAATGATTCAGATCAACATATAGTCTGTCGATCCCCTTTTCGTCGATTTGTAATTCAATCTTCTTCCCGATGATTTTAAAGACCTTATCCTGGGCCGATTTGGCTCTCTCATCCGATGGGGGTGGGTCAATGCTGGTAACAAGTTTGGGTTCTTTATCCCCCGTATCCCTGTCTGCTTCTCGGGTTACCGTGTCAGAAGGGGTGTGAATTTTGACAGGACGATCCTCGACAGCATTTGCAGGTACGGCCCTTTTCGCGGTTCTGATCTTTTGACTGGTCTGCTGTGCATGTGAAAGAGAGGTGCGGCCAGTATGACCCGGTGTGGGGTAAATTTCAAATTTATAGAGGCCTAAGGTCTCTCCCTGTGGGCCCAGGATCTTGACACTCCAGTCTCCGATCTCTTGGGGACGAATGGTTTTTGAGCTGTATGTCCTCCAGTTAGCGGATTTGACCGCAAGATTGACCCGCAATCGCTCCCTGGCACCAAAATACCAGACATGAGTAACCGATATGGGGTTCAAAGCCCCTATAATTTTCGTAAGACAGTACAGTTTGTCTGTATCAGATGGGTATTGAATGTTATTACCCAGGCATTTTAGAGAAGAGATCTTCAGGCATATGCCCCCGTCAATTATTTGAAGACGTCCAGCTTCTTCGCTATCAAAAGCTAAAGCAAAAGAGGGCCAGGAGAGGGTTATGAAGGCTGACAGCATCAGGGAGGGAAACAGCTTTTTCATGATCAAAGGCTCTTGCGGGGAGTGTCAAATTGACCACTTAAATTCTCAACCATATTCTATGACTGCAAGGAAATTTCAGGGCCGATTAAGGTGATATTCCATCAGAAGAGGTCGTCTTTCAGACGGCCGGTATTATCTTCATCTGGTCTGGTAAAGATTATTTTATACTGATCTTCAAAACCCTCAAAGCATTGGCGGCAATCAGCATCCAGTTCGCATTGCTCTTTTGACGGATGTCTTGGTTGAGAGGGAAGGGGCTCAAGATGAACCTGGAATCCTGCCTCTTTATACATTTCGACTGCTTCGCTGAGCCGAGGTTCATTGGCCACAAACTGCTTGGTCCAGCCCCGTTGTTCCAGGGCTTCAATGACTATCTTTTCGGTATTCACAGCTTTTAATCTTTCCAGGGTTAGGTGTAATGGTCTCAGTGTCTCACATGCTCGAACCCGTTTCCCCAGGATTAGTTTCATTGGCCTGCGAGTGAAGTTCATATGCGGTCAGAGTCGCGATTGATATGCAGTTTGCTGTAAACTTTATGATGCTTCTAAATGTTTTGGATAGTTGATCATATTCTTTCTGCAGTCCCTCCAGATCAAGTGCTGTTGCTTTCAGGTCTTTTGACACAAAAACAGAGGAGGAATGGGGTTCGTGGCTGATGTCAAGAAAAGGAATCTGACCAAAAAAGTCGTCTTTATTCAGGTTGGCTAATGGAATATAGCCATTTTCACTGTTTCGAAGTACTGAGGCGCTCCCTCTTTCAATGATGAAAGCCTCCTCCGTGCTTTTGTCCAATTTGGCAATCATATGCCGGCCGTCAATAAAATCTTCTAACTTTGTGGTTTTTGAGCTGATGTCAGCCAGCCTCTCAGAAACCTCCTTGAATCTGTTGTCAAGACTAAAAAGGATTTTCCTGAATTCAGCAGAGAGATGTGAATATTCTTCGTGGAGCGGTTGTGTATCAAGTACACCTAATTGGACCTTACTTAATGCTGTAATGGTAACAATCCTACGGTACCCCCCCCTGAATATAGAAGAGGCATTTCCCGCAAAGGTTCCCTGTCCCGCCTTCAGGATCTTTGCGGGACCTTTGAGGGTTTTCTTGGATATTTCTGCCACCCCATTTAGTACAATCCAGATCCAACTTCCATATTCTCCCTCCTCAATAATCCTATGGCCCTCTAAGAATTCCTCTTCTGCAACCATTAAAGAATAATGGGTAATCGGGTTTGTAATCAGGGGGAGATTAGAATTGGTATCAAGAATTCCCGGCTCCTTTTTTATCAATAAGGCCGGCTCCATCCCTTTGATCATACCTTCATCCAGCATTCTAAGTCCGTTAAGGACGATCTCCATCTGTCCGATATGGATGGTTGTGTCCACATTGATCTTTTCCTGGCTAAAATCGAACTCCCCTTTTTTCCATGCAAACATAGAGTAAATGGCATCAAGACCCGCCAACGAGCCTTTAGATGCATTTACTGGAGTGCCCCTCAAGAAATATATTGATCCCGTAACCCGGGAGTGGGGGGTAGTTAATCGAAGAACTCCGGTGCTACCGGTTGTGCCAATAAATTGCACCAATTCAGGAAGGGCTAAAAAATTGAGACTGCCCTTAAAAACAATGTTATTATTCATATCTGAGTTTTCCTGTCCTATGACGGCTGTCTCGGTTGAAGGTGAAAGGTTTAAGATGCACCTCGAATCCTGCCTTTTGATACATCTCTACTGCTTCGCTAAGGCGGGGTTTATTAGCCATGAGCTGTCTGATTCGGCCCTGTTTTTCCAAGGTTTTAACTATTGCTTTTTCTCTATCCACAATCCACCAGCATAAGCGTCCTGCCTGAAAGCCCTGCCCTTACAGAATCTTTTTCCATGCGGGAGTCATCTGAAGACCGGGGAAGATGTATTGTCCGGAAGGATGACGCGTCTTCCTCCATGGATGGTTCGGGGGGCCCGGTTCCAAAGAGCTCGGCTGCATAACTCAGAACGTCGGGGGCAATCGTCAGAAGGTTGCCCCTGTCCGGAAGAGAGCGACCGAACAGACCGAACCATGCGCCCAACACGTGGCTGAGGTGGCGTTCCCCTATGGAAAAGTGTGAATTGGAAAGGGGGAGGTCGTCAAAAAGACCGTGTGAAGGGTTCGCCTCCCCGAGCGCCTCTGCAAGGGGGGATTTTTCCGCCTTCACTCGAAGCAGCATCTCATCTGCAGAGGTCCGATTCTCTTCAAGTTCCCGTTCTAAATGGAGGACGAGATGCCATTGGAGCGCCGGTTCTTCAACCGGTTCGCGAACCTCCTTTCCTGTCTGACGAAGGGCGCGTCTGATTTCCCACGTCGCATTTTCCCCGCCCACTGCGGGTAGAGGGGTATATCCCTGGTTCTGGGTCAGCCAGAGCCGGTATTCAGAGAGGATTTGTCTGGAATCCTCCGGGGGCTTCAGGTCTTCAGGGGGGCGTACGATGGTGATACGGTTGTCATTGTTTTCTGTGCCGGCAGCGGACTCCATGTACCATGGTTGACAAATGGTTATGGAGTCAAAAGAAGACAATATCCGCTCCTTAGCAAACCCAGGCAGATAAGAATGGGGGAACAGGATTGCAGTACGATTTTTCATTTTTTCGTTATGAGCTGTTGTCATGTTTCGAACCGTGCTTTCAAGGAGTTTCAAATCGTCCACTATTATACGTGGTACAGTAGATGTAGTCAAGCTCACCAGGAACCACTTGCATCAACACGTCTTTTCTGATAGTAGATTCCCTGACCCGGGGCAGTTTGAACCAGGTTTATGGTGGATTCCCCGTATGGTGAAAGCTTTACTCCCAAGGAATAGCAAGAATGTCTGGTATAATGGAAATCCTTTTGATCGTTGCGATTGTTTTGGGCATTTTTATGCTCCCCAGACTGATGACCAGAAAACCGGAGGGGGATCTTCAACTCCGTGGTCAAGGTTTTAGATTTACAGGGCGGATGCGATTTGCCATTGTGGCTTCTCTTTTGTGGCCGGCCATTGTTGCGTTTTTTCTGGAACCTTGGGAGGGCCACTGGGCCCTGTTTTTCTATGTTGCCGCAGGTCCGGTGATATTGCTATGGGGGATCTATTGGGTGTTCTCGGGTTTCAGGAAAGAGAGGGGGTAAGGAAAAATCGAAATGATTTTGCTTTAGACTGGGCTGAAGCAACAGATTAGGTTTTTGACCGGAACGTCTTGCTGGGGACCAAAGGGAATGATTCGCATAACAGATACCATCGCAATTGAGGAAAGCGAAATCCAGGAGGAATTTATTCGTGCCTCGGGTCCGGGAGGGCAGAATGTAAACAAGGTTGCCACTGCTGTCCGGCTTCGCTTTGACGCGGGCAGATCTCCCTCACTTCCCCCAGATGTTCTCAGACGTCTCGCTGCTTTAGCCGGAAATCGGATGACCGAAGAGGGCGTTTTGATAATTCATGCCCGGCGATTTCGCACACAGGATCAAAACCGTCAGGATGCCATGGACCGGCTGATCGGTCTGATCCGTCAGGCGACTTTGAAGCCCAAACCCCGACATAAGACAAAGCCGACCCTTGCGTCAAGGAAGCGCCGGCTGGAATCCAAGCGACGCCACGGTCAGGTTAAACGGATACGACAGTCTGTTACTCACCAAGAGGAATAGCTTTAACCCGGAAAAGGTGCTCTTCGTAATGGAACCTGTGAACGGCTACCACCAACTTTTGGCAGTCTTATTAGGGCTCGCGCAAAAATAAGTTCCCAGTTATTTTTGCACGAGCCCTTAGTTTCCTATCAGAGGTCGAGACCCACAGATTATCTTAAGCAGATTGTTTTTAATTCCTCAATCCCTAAATTCGCAATTCCCGTTTATCCGGGTGATGTCCCAGGTCAAAACGGAATATCATTGGGCAATTCGTCTTCAGACTCCTGCAACTCAGCTATTTGCCGGGCAATGATGTGTCTTTTTCCTGTATTTTTTTTAAACATCTCTTCCAGCTCATAATATGCGTCAAACCCGGATTCGATGGTGCTTATATAAAAATCCTGGACCAGGCTATCGAAACGATCCAGGTCTTCTTCCTGCAGGCAGGCCGTTTTATAGCGATTGATCAGCTCTGACAGTACATTGTCAAATTCCTGGAAAAAGGAGAGATCATCCAGAAGGCTGCTGTCAGTGGGATATCTATCCAGTCCCCAGAGAATCAGCTTTTTGAGATTCCTGTTTATCTGCTTGAAATATCTCCTGAATAAAGGATAGTTGGGCTCATCGGCATTTTTTTCTGCCTGGAAAGCGTCAAGGAGTTCGTGTGTCAGGGGTCCATCTTCCTCAAAAAACGTTACCAGAGACCGTTGGTATTCGGTTTGCGGCACTGCGGCCCGTTCCTCCTCCTCTTCTTCTTCCCAGTCATCATCGAACCACTGAAACCCTATTTCTTCCAGCTTTTCTACATAGTTATCAGGATGTTTCCTTATGATTTCGCTGACCTGTTCAGATCGAAGCTTATCAATATGGCTCTCCTGGTAAGCGTCCGAATCACAGGCTTCATCAATTTCATAATCATCCTCCGGATATGCCTCGCCTGTAATGCATGTAAAACAGGCGTATCCTGAAAGTGCGGATCCGATTACCCAGATAGGGTTGCTGCAGGCACATTTTACGCCATGTTGGTATGCGCTAAGGGCGTCATCAAGGGCCTCGGTCAGTTGCTTGTGGTCTTGATCTTTGTTATGTTCAATATGAAGGTTTACATATTCCTTGATGCTTATAGGGATAAAGCCGTGTTTCATTGTCCTGCTCTCTGCTGGTTGGAGTGTTTAAGAATGATGCGCCCGTAAAAAGTCTCTTTTACGGGCGATTGCGAATCTACTCTTCTTCTTAAATGCTCTAATACCTGTCTTCGGATTTATCCATGTCTTCAAGAACCATAACCCATCCTGCTATTTCATGATTCACCTTCAGAAGTGAGACAATTACTTGGGTTTCTTCAGAATTTATGGTGATCGTAAAGGCGAGTTTTTTCCATTCCTGATTTCGGGCAACTTCCTTAAGCGCATTCACCATTTTTCTGTTTGCACTTCTGGGGAAGATGTTCGTTATCTGCTGAGATAAGACCTCTGTCAGGGATTTATTCAGAATCTTCAGGGCTAATGAATTAGTATAGACAATTTTCGCATCTTTTTCAATGACGATGATTCCCATTCCGGCACTTTCAGTGATTCCCTGTTGGAAATTCAATGCTTCAAGCAAGTCCACCGTCGTCTGTCTTCGGGACACATCTTCTGGGTCAAAAAGAATTTAATCTGATGGTAAGGAAAAAGAATCCGTCTCTATGAGGTCCAGAAACTCACTCACATAATCGGTCATCCTTTCCATGGGTTTTTTTTGAAGGTAATAGTCTACATCGATCTCTTTAAGCATTTCCTGTAATTCGATTATCGCGTCCAACATGCCAATTATGGAAAATTTACCCTCAGGATATTTTTTGCGGATGAAATCAATCAATTGTTTTCCATCCATCCTTGGCATTATGATATTTACAAAAACTAAATCAACTTCTCCCTCTTCCAATTTTGCTGTCGCGTGTTTACCGTCATTGGCCTGAATAACC
>DAOVUP010000016.1 GCA_030632525.1 Desulfobacteraceae bacterium
CAAAAGACAGAGACCTTTGAAAAATGTTCAATTTTAGTCAAGATCAAGGAAGGCGAAAATTTCAACCACAGGAATATATTAGATATTTCGAGGATTGAAATTTGAGCCTGACGCCGAGATTGGCTAAAAGGGGGCGTTTTGCAAAGGTCTCAGACAGTGAAACCTTTGGCGGGTCAAAACCACTGCTGTTGGCACAAGAAACATGACAAGCAGCCGGATTCCAGCTCCAATTAAATCTTATCCATATCCAGAAGGATCGATATACCGCCGTTTTCCATGATCCCCGCACCGGCAAAAAATCCGGCCCGGGCTAAGAGTTCCCCCAGAGGCATGACCATAAGGGGCATGTTCCCAATGATGGAGTCAACCGCAAACCGCACAGGGGTTTTCCTTGCAGTTTCACCGTTGATGTTGGGGACCTGTCTGACCTTTAGAATATGAGTAGGCTTCGTCGTGTGGGCATCTATCCCGAGTCTGTCCCCCAGGTCACAAAAAGTCCCGCTTTGTTCTGATGATGTTGCTTCTGTCCTTTCAATGGATACTACATTCGATGTGGGAATAGAAAGGGTATACTCCCCCAATTTACATACGATTGCATAGACGATGGAAAGGGACAGGGGGAGTCTCATGACGAATTGCGTCCCTTTCAAGGGCTCTGAGTGGATTGACATGGAACCATTCAGGTATCCTATGGCCCGGGCAACAACATCCATCCCTATGCCTCTCCCTGCAAGTTGGGTAGTTCCACTGGCAGAGGAAAAATCGACATTGAGTATAGAATTAAAGAACTCATCTTCAGGCATCCTGGATATCTCTTCATCTGTCATAGATCTCTTATCCTTCAGGTATTTTGTAATGGCAGACCTTTCAATACCGCCGCCATCGTCACTCACCTTCAGGATAAGACTATTACCTATCCTATCCGCTTCCAGGACAATTTTACCCTCCTGATTTTTACCCCTCTTAATCCGTTCATCCGGGGGTTCAATCCCGTGTGCAATAGAATTCCTCAAGAGATGCATAAAAGGCTCTCTCAAACGGTCCAGGAGGCCGATATCCACCTGTATCTCGCCTCCAACAACTTCAAACCCAACATCCCTGTTATATGTTTTCCCCAGATCCCGGATGGTCTTTTCAAACAGGGAACCAAAATCATTTACAGGCATGAGTCTCAGTCGGGCCAACTGAAAGTGCAGACCTTTCAACATTGACATATAGTTGTCAATCCAGCTCCTCAAGCCTGTTGATATTTGATCTTGAGAGAGAGGGGGGAGCCTATTCTCTATCAGCATGATTTCCTGAGAGCGGGCAAGAAGCTCCTCGATCAACGAATAATCTACCCGGATACGATCTATCTTTGAAGGAGATGAAACGAGACGGACTTCAGGGGTGACTTGCTTCACCAGTTCATCCGGACTGTTAACCAACCTGGCAGTGATCCTCTCCCATTCTTTCAAATTTTCAGGAGAACTGACATCATCCTTTCCTGCCACCAACCCCTTGAGTAGATCTGTCCCGTCAATAAGCAATTGCACTGCTTCATCCGAGGGCTTTATATCACCCCCTTGGAACTGCTTACACCACTCCTCCATCGAATGGCACAGACCGGCTATTCTTTCCATACTGAGAGCCTTAGCCATTCCCTTTATAGAGTGAATCTTACCATGGATTTCACCCCACATTTGCAGATCCGAGAAATCTTTTTCTACCCTTATCAGAGCGATGTCCAATTCATCAAGATATTTACTTGCCTCCTGTGCGAAGATTTTTTTGTATTTTTCAAGGTCCATAGGGCAGTTCCGCGAGGATCTTCCAGATTTTTTCGGGTGTGACCAGCTCTATTGTACGCCCTTCCTTTGTAAAAACAGACTGGCTTCCGTTATTTCCCTCAATGCGTGTTATCCCGATGATTTTATCTGAAATCAGGCCCAATTTCCTCTGGCCCCATTTCAAGAGAATAATATAAGGGTTTCCGTTGAGCAGAGACCTTTCTCCTCCCATTAAATTCCCCACATCAATGATGTCAAACAAATCTCCCCTGAAATACGTCAACCCTCTGTAACATGGCGGGGCAATGGGGACGGGGGTAATTTGTAAATCGTCTGCAATACGGTAAATGTACTCTGTCTCAATTCCCAAGCATTTCTCTGCAGCCTCAAAGATAAGACATTCCATATTTTAATCCCTACTACGAAGCCTAAATCTCCGCTGGGTCTCCATCATCTTCTCTGACAGGACATTCAAGGACTTCATAGCGGTGACGATCTCCCCTATCTCCTTTTCTTGATTCTTCGTTCCAATGGTAGTCTTCTGGGTCGATACAAAGTTCTCCTGGGCAAGCCGTGAAAGTTCTTGAAAATGGCTAAGCAAACCCCTCATCTCTTTTGCCTGCTTCCTCGTCACATCTTCCACCGTTTTTACCTCAGTGGAGATATCCTTAACCCCGGAAAGCATCTCACCAAATGTGCCCACGATGCCGTGAATGATTTCACGCCCTTTGGCAATATGGTCTTCACTCTTTCTGAGAGATGTCAGAGCGGCCTTATTGTCTTCAAAAATATCATCCACAATGCGCCGTATCTCCTGTGAAGACTGTTTAGAGTTCTCTGCCATATTCCTTATTTCGTTGGCCACAAGGGCAAATCCTTTTCCCATTTCCCCAGCCCTCGTGGCCTCAATGGAGGCGTTGAGAGAAAGAAGATCGGTCTTTTGGGAGAGTTCCTCCATGACACCCATCACCATCTTTATTTTTTCCACCTTGTTTGATAACCGGTATATGGGTTCTGCATTCTCTACCATCTGTTTGAGGACATCCTCGAGGTAGCTCAAGGTATCGCGGGCACTGGCCTCACCGGTTTCGGTCTTGACCAACGCATCATTAGCCTTAGAAGCCGTTTGGGCTGACTGCCTGGCTGCCTCATCCATCTCCTCCAGGCTCTTATCTATAACAAGGAATGTTTTCTGGACAATAAGGGTCTGTTTTTCTGAACCTTTGGCAATTGATAGGGCAGATTCATCAATTTCCCGGCTGTTGGCCAGGACCTTGTCTATTAGACCACTGAGGTCTCGGCCGGTCTCTTCTATCCGTGAAGACCCCTCCTTAATCTCGGAAATTATATCCCGCAGATCATTGACCATCATGGCAAAGGCCTCTTCGAGATCACGGATTTCGTCCTGAGATAAAAGAGGTATCTCCTTTGAAAGATCGCCACGACTGATCTCCTTTGCAACATTGCTCAGGCTGTTTAACCTCCTCACAATGGATCTGGAAAAAATACCGCCAAAAATAACTCCAGCGGCTAAGCCCAACACGGCAGAAATTGCTTGAGCAACAATAAAATCATTTGTTATCCGGTTGGCTATCCCCACAACCACCATAACAATCAAGATCAATCCTAAAAAGCTTAGGATGAGTTTGTTTTTTATGCTCGTTCTTTTCACTGATCTATCTCCTCCATGGCAATGACCCAGCCGACAACATCTCCTCTAATCCTTAGAAGCGACACCGCTAATCGTATTTCTCGAGACTTGACAGTCATGTTAAGGCTGATTTTTCTCAGCCCGGGGTTCCGGGCAACGTCTTTTAAGACATTGACCAGCGGGGCCCTCCCTTCTTTGGGGAGCAAAGATGTAATGGGTTCATTTAATATTTCTTCAAGGGATTTATTTGATATCTCAAGGGCCTGTGAAGTTGCATTAATGATCCTCGCGTCCTTGTCAACCACTACTATGCCCAACCCGATACTTTCAGTAATTGCCTTTTGGAAGTTCAACTCCTCGACTAACTCCGCCGTAGCCTGCCTGGGATACAGGGTGCCTGGCTCAATGATGCTCTTTTCGTCCGTTGGGGAGATACCTATTTCTTCAATCCGATCCATGAGGGCATTGAGATCGTCTGTCATCTGCTCGAGAGGCCCTTTTGCAACATAATAATCGGCTCCAATATCAGCAATATCATCCATTTGCTCCATAAGGGTTCCTGATATAGCGATAATCGGGAAAGAGGCATCGGAGAATTTCTGGCGGGCAATTTTGATTAACTGAGTCCCATCTATCTTGGGCATTATTAAATCCGCAAAAAGGATATCAAAAGGTCCTTCTTCAAAGTTTGACATCCCCTCTTTCCCATCATAGGCTTTCATAACCTCGTATCCCCTCTTTTCGAGGAACTCTGCAAGAAATTCCACAAAGAAGAAATCGTTATCCACGACCAAGGCCTTTTTTGCCATCTGTTTCACCCCCACTTCCCTTCAATCGACAATCATCAATCATCAATCGATACACACCCTGCGCACTTCATTGATATCTGTCACTCCTAAAAAAACCTTATTAATACCGTCCTGTTTCAAGGTAGTCATCCCGTCTCCTACACCCTGTAAAAAAATCTCATCTGTGATTGCCTCTGTTTTTATCAGTTTTTTTATCGCCGGAGTGCCTTCCAATAGTTCATGGATCGCCCTTCTCCCTTTGTAACCTGTTCCCGAACATGCATCACATCCCGATGGACGATAAAGAACAAGTTTTGGGCTGTATTCAATATTAGCAGACTGAAACGCCTCTTTTCCGTATTCGGCGGCAACGGCTTCAAACTCTTCCAAAGAGGGATGGTATTTCTTCCGGCAATTGGAGCACAATTTCCTGATCAATCTCTGCGCCAAGACTCCCAAAAGGGCATCCGAAAAATTGAGCGGATTTAACCCCATGTCCAAAAGCCTGGTTACGGTCTCCGAGGCACTGTTGGTATGAAGGGTGGAAAAAACGAGATGACCAGTAAGTGATGCCTCGATTCCGATGGAAGCGGTCTCATTGTCGCGCATCTCGCCTATCATAATTATATCTGGATCGGCCCTCAAAAAGGAACGCATAACCCTCGCGAAATTAAGACCTATCTTCGGTTTTACTTCCACCTGCCTGAGCCCAGGCTGTGTAATCTCCACAGGGTCTTCTGCCGTCCATATCTTCACACTGGGTTTGTTGATATATCCCAATGCGGAGTGCAGGGTAGTTGTTTTCCCTGATCCTGTCGGGCCCACAGCCAATATGAGTCCATATGGCTGCACAAGAATCCTTTTCATGACCTGCAAATTCCGTTCGCTCAACCCCATTTCATCTAATTTTAAGGCCCCGGACGCAGCCAAGAGTCTCAACACTGCATCCTCATGCCCGCCTGCTGTGGGTAACGTTGCCAATCTAAGGTCAAGCGGTGGTATCCCTTTGCGTCTGAATTTGATTTTACCATCCTGTGGGAGGCGTCTTTCGGCAATATCTATACCTGCCATTATCTTGATCCTCGAGATAACACCTCTTGTCATAGAATTAGGGATCTGCATATACTCTTGACACACTCCATCTAAACGGAAGCGGATCGTGGTCTTGTTGGTACTTGGCGAAGGTTCAACATGTATATCGGATGCGTTCTTTCTAAGGGCAGTTACAATAATCTGATCCACAAGCCTTACCACCTGACTTGAAGACTCGTCTGTTTCCTCAGTAATCTCTATCTCTTCTTCCTCTTCTTCAAAAGAAATATCCGGGATCATGTCTAACTCTGCAATCATATCCTGTGTGGCTTCTGCCGTCTTTCTATCAAAAAAGAGCGAGATAAACTTCTGTATATCCTCTTTAATTCCGACACAAATATTTATCTTCTTGGTTTTTGTGAGCCCCCTGATCAGTCCCGTCTTCCTGAGATCCCATGGGTCATCGATAAGTATATTCACACCATCCTTTCCCCAGCTCAACGGCACCCAGATATCGTGCAACAAAAAAGTTTTCTTCAAGTTGCCTATGAGTTCAACGGGAACCGGCACCTTGGGATCGAATTCCTTGAAAGGGCACCCGTAAAAAAGCGAAAGGGATTTCCCGATATCGGCCTTTTTCAATCTGAATTGTTCCGTGAGTATGAACTCAACGCTTTTTTTTGTGCTTTTAGAGGCCGACAGCGCCTTCTGCAACTGCTCGCGAGTTGCTAAGCCCTTATTGAGGAGGTAATCATATCTTGAGGCGGGAGTTAATTTTGAAACTATCTGGTCGATCTTCTGTTTGATATGCTTGTTTTCAGGATCCATTTCTGCGGTGGCTCTATAAACATCAAGGGCCAGATCCGGATGACCCATTTTTTCCATCTCTACGCCAAGGGAAAACCTGAGTTGGGCCAGCCTTCCTTGGCTCAACTTGTATTGACTGGCCATCTCTTGCACTCGCCTTATGATTTCAGAAGGCGAATTTGTTTTCACAAGGCATGCCACAAGTCCCGGGACAATCTTTGATGGATGGCACTCAGTTGCAAACAGTTTTTTGTATTCAGAAACAGCTTCTATCGTTAAGCCCAGTTCTTGTAATGATCCAGCCTCACCTAAGATCTCTTCGATACCATTAGGATTTGGCAGGGGTTGCTTCACGTTGGAAGCTATTTTTGAAAAACCCATCCAATCACCTTCCCATGCTTATTAGGTTTCCTTTCTTATGGCCGACGGTTACGCCTTTATTAACCGCTGATTAACCGGACCAACGTGGATTCAATAAAATAGTCAATGATGTTAAGACAACCATAACCCTGGTGAATATTGAACATCCTGTCAAGATCCAGACCAAGCGCTTTGCAAAGAATGACCCTGTTTACCCCGCCGTGGGCTATTATAATAATGTCGTTGCCCTTTTGTTCAGCACGGATACGTTCAAAAATGGTTTCGACTCTCTCCGACAAAGCAGCAACAGACTCCCCCTTCCCGGGGGCCTTGTAGTTAATCAGATCTTTCTGCCGTTTTTCCAGTTCTTCCGGAAAATTACGTCGGATCTCTGACAAGGTAAGGCCTTCCCAGTCACCAAAATCCATTTCCCGGAGTTCGGTCAGGAAATATAGAGGCACATCGTGATGGCGAGCTATCAGACGCGCTCCAGTTGTAGATCTCTTAAGATCGCTCGAGTAAATTGCCTTGGGTTCAGTCAGACGAAGGCGCTCTGCCATCTGCTCCATCTGGACGACCCCTACCTCTGTCAAACCCACATCGGTTTGGCCATATACAGGGAAGTTTTCATACCCTTCTATCTGACCGTGTCGTATAAGATAGATTCTATTGTCTCTCTTCATAGAATTGAATTATAGGTGTCCAAAATTTCGATGTCAACGAATTTGACATTTGGCGAAATCTGCGTCCAGGGTATAGGTTTAGAAGATTGGACAATTTCTGTAAGTGTAAGGGTTTTTTCAATATCGGGGTTTATTCGGGCAGGACAATCATGTATACTCTATCTCCAGTATATCCGATCCATATCCTATGGCGTTTCAGATAAGATACGCCCTAAAAAAGACTTTTTACGGGCAATTTCGAATTTAATAATTTAGGAATTGCGAATTATTTTAAATAGTTAGACCTAAAGCAGTTGCACCAAATAGTGCGCTTTTCGACTTTTTACGAAACTATCAGATAATGACTACCCCAAAAAAAGATTGTTTTGGTATTTTAGAAAATGTCTTTCCCATGGGAAAAGAGGGCTTCCGGGAGATCGTACCGACGTGTTTCGAGTGCCCGGAGAAGAAGGCCTGCCTGCAGAAGGCTTTAAAAACCGAGGAAGGCTTTCGGCTCAGGAGCGAGATTCTTGACCGTTCTCCTGCCAACGGTTTATTAGGTAAACTCAGGCGGTGGTCTGAAAAAAAGGAACTCAGCCAGCTTAACAAACTACACAGAGGTGAAAAAAAGTGACTACGGAAATCGCCTGCCCATTCTGCCATTTTTCAAAGAAACTGCCTGAAAAAAAGATACCTGCCAACGCAAAAAGGGCCATCTGTCCTCAATGCAACCAGAAGTTTGAAATCTTTCATTTAGACAAGGAGACCCGTCCCTCTGCTGAAGAAGAGGGCTTAAACAGAGGTTTGAATGAAGTTGGCCAGAAATCCGGGGAAGAACCCATTAGGAATGGAGCCCCGTGGGAAAATCGTTCTGAAACAGGCTTTGCACAGGGAACTTATGGTACCATTAAAGAAACACTTTTTTCTCCCACCACCTTTTTCAGGGGATTGACCTTTAACAATGGGATCAGAGAACCGCTGGCCTTCGGTTTATTAGTTGGCGCTGTGGGAAATATGTTCGGGATTTTTTGGCCCGTGTTAATGATGTCCGGCGGCTTGTTTCCCTTTGGTGAGGCAATCTTTGGCCATTTGACTGTGGGCCTGATCTTTCTGGTTATTGTAGTGGCCGTTCCTGTCTGCGTGACACTCAGTTTGTTTATCTACATCGCTATTATACACCTGTTGCTTATGATTGTAGGGGGTGGGAAGAACAGGTTCGAGGCTACTTTCAGAGTGGTGGCATATTCCCAGGCTGCCCAGGCATGGGACCTGATACCTGTTGTGGGTAGCTGGATAGGAGGTATCTGGCAGCTGATCATTCAGGTGATAGGGCTTCGCGAAATCCATAATATCTCCTACCTCAGGGTATTCATGGCATTCCTGCTACCGGTCGGTTTCCTTTTTTTTGTGATAATGGCAGCCCTGGTGCCTCTGTTCATCTATCTTGCTCAGTGAGAAAGAGGGCAGATCTTAAATATTAACTGTCTACCTCTGGATCCTTTTGACCTTGTCCGGCACCGGGGTCAGGTTTTAACGGGCTGTTGCCCAAACCAGACAGTGACCACAAGTTGGACTTTTGCTAAACCTTGCATACAATAATATCAACAAGTTAGAAAGGCGATCATTCCGGCATATCTAACCAAAACCACAAGAAGGGGGTTTGGGCAACAGCCCGTTAAAACCTAACCCCGTCTCTTTCCTGTATAATTAACGGTTGTGGCGTATATTTTGCAGAGTGCATCATTAGTGGGAGATGTATTAATGATGAGATCTTTTGTGATGCGCTCAGAGAGAATGGTGGTCGCAAGAACACAATTGTTAATTCGAGTTTTGAAAGGAGAATGAAATTATGGCGCTGTATTTGCTGCTTTGTTTTGTCGGATTTGTGCTCCTTTATTTTGGAGCGGAATGGCTTGTGAAAGGATCATCGAGTCTTGCACGAAGCCTTGGTGTAACACCGATTGTTATCGGTTTGACAGTGGTTGCATTCGGGACTTCCGCGCCCGAACTGGTTGTGAGTGTCATTTCCTCAATTAAAGGTAACAGCATGATTGCGGTGGGAAATGTAGTTGGGAGCAATATCTGTAACATAGCGCTTGTTCTCGGCATGGCCGCAGTATTTCAACCTATTACGTGTGATCGGTCGGTTATCAAACGAGACATTCCGATAATGCTTGGCATATCCATATACCTCCTGGTGCTTTCCCTCAACTCAGAATTGGGGAGGTTTGAGGGGGCCACCCTTTTTGCGGGAATCATCCTCTATACTTTTTTTAACTATTATACTGCTAAGAAGGAACCCAAAATGGCATCGGTCGGGGCAAACATAGCCACTGAAGGCGCTTTGGGGAATCCCGGGGGAGGTGCTTTGGATAACCTGGGGGACTTGGAAGATATCGAATATATTACCTCCAGACAAAAGCAGATTGCCTTTACCGTGGTGGGGATTATAGGTGTTGTAGCCGGCGCTCAGCTTGTCGTCGAAACTGCTGTAAAAATTATGACAGTACTGGGTGTAAGTGAAAAGTTTATTGGTTTGACCATTGTAGCCTTTGGAACTTCACTTCCGGAATTGGCTACTTCTGTTGTCGCAGCTATAAGAAAGGAGATGGATATCAGTATCGGCAACCTGGTGGGGAGCAACGTCTTCAACATCCTCAGTGTACTCGGAGCAGCGTCCCTGATAAGGCCGATTCCCATACCGGGAGGTTTTTTTGAAAGCGGCCTGGTGATCGATTACCTTGTTATGATCCTGACCAGCTTTTTGCCGTGGGTGATGATGAGAAAGACCAACATTATTACGCGAATAGATGGCATTATTCTCCTATCCTGTTACGCTGGATATATCGTCTATCTTATTTTGAAATCATAACGCCCCTTATCCTTACCCCAACGTCGCCCGTATGAGTGCAGAGCCCATAGAGCGGAGCGTCACGCCATAAGCATTTCACATGTTATCGCAAATCTGTCCGGTCGGCGATAAGATCCTAACTACCTATTGAAAAAGGGCCGTTAACCTGATATCAAGAGCCCAAGCAGAAACAGGGGTGAATCCTGACAAAAAGGAAATTAAACCTTGGCAAACAAAATTGATTATAAGAAAGTCCTCAATCCTGCCCAGTTAGAGGCAGTCATCTCTTTAGATGGCCCTATTCTTGTTGTAGCAGGGGCCGGGAGTGGCAAGACCAGGACCTTGGTTTACCGGGTGGCCCGTTTAGTAGAGTCGGGCGTTCCTCCGGAATCAATTCTCCTTCTTACCTTTACTAGAAAGGCCGCCCAGGAGATGTTGGACCGTGCATCCAGCCTTGCGGATCCACGATGCACATTCGTTTCAGGAGGCACATTTCACTCCCTTGCCTTCAAGGTCCTCAGAAGCCATGCCGAGGCCTTGG
>DAOVUP010000209.1 GCA_030632525.1 Desulfobacteraceae bacterium
AGACACGCCAAGGCAAGCCCCCAGACCGGGCAGGGGGGGATCATTGAAAAGGAGGGTCCGCTTAAGATCTCCAACGTGATGATTGTTTGTGATAAATGCAATGAGCCCACGCGTATTGGAAAGCGTTTACTTGAAGATGGTTCAAAGGTTCGTGTATGCAAGAAATGCGACGAGCCGATGGATAGGTAAGCGGGTTACGGGTTGCAGGTCGCGGGTTAGTTTTTTGGTTGTAAAAAGATGTGATCTTAGCTTGTTGTTGGCGTATCAGTTAATAGGGAGGAGCAATCGTTGTCTCGATTGAAGGAGAAATATCATACAGAAGTAATACCATCTATGATCAAGGAATTTGGTTATAAGAGTATCATGGCTGTTCCGCGTATCAAGAAGGTTACTTTGAATATGGGGTTGGGAGAAGCGATACAGAATATCAAAATCCTTGATTCTGGCGTTGATGAGCTCAACATGATTGCGGGACAAAAAGCAGTGGTGACCAAAGCCAGGAAATCTATTGCGGGGTTCAAACTCCGTGAGGGGATGTCTATCGGTTGTATGGTAACTTTACGACGTGAAAAAATGTTCGATTTTTTAGACAAACTCTTCAATGCGGTGTTGGCTCGGGTTCGGGATTTCAGGGGCTTGTCGGATAACGGATTTGATGGTCGGGGCAATTGTAGTATAGGGATCAAAGAGTTTATCGTTTTTTCAGAGATAGATTACGATAAGATAGACAAGATGAAAGGCCTCAATATCTCCATTGTGACAACGGCCGAAACTGACCCAGAAGGTCTTTTTTTATTAAAGCATTTAGGAATGCCTTTCCGGAATTAGAGTTGTTAGAGGTAAATAGGGAGGTTGTTTTGGCAAGGAAGTCACTTATTGTTAAGGCCCAGAGGAAACAGAAATTCAGCGCTCGTCATTATAACAGGTGTCCAATTTGCGGACGGAGTAGGGCCTATTTGAGAAAATTCGGAATCTGCCGCATCTGCTTCAGGACGTTAGCTTCCAAAGGGGAAATCCCTGGGGTGGTCAAATCAAGCTGGTGATCGAAAAGCATTTTGTTTGGGTATATTAAGGGGGATTTCCGGATGTTAATAATTAGGGGGCAGAGCATATAATGTCAATGACTGATCCAATAGCCGATATGTTGACAAGGATTAGGAATGCCCAGAGGGCGTCACATGAACTGGTGAATATCCCGAGTTCTAAATTGAAGATAAATGTAGCTAAGGTCTTGAAATCAGAGGGCTATATCAAGAACTTCAGAATAATTTCTGATGGCCAACACAGATTTATAAGGATCTTTCTGAAATATGATAAAGAGGGTGTTGCGATAATTGAGGGAATAAAGAGGGTGAGCAAACCGGGTTGTCGGGTATATACTGGAAGTGATGAAGTTCCTGAGGTGTTAAATGGGTACGGCATTAATATCCTTTCCACATCAAAGGGCCTGATGACAGATAATGAGGCGAGAAAAACAGGGATTGGAGGAGAGATCCTCTGTGCTGTTTGGTAGAGATTAGATCCCGCTTTCAGGCGGGAAAAAGAGGTGGAGGTCCTGAATGTCACGTATAGGCAAAAGGCCTATTCCAATACCAAAAGATGTCGAGGTGAAAATCCAGGGAGACCTTATTAGTGTGAAAGGGCCCAAAGGTGAACTGAAACGTCATGTTCATCCCGATATATCCGTGAGCAAGGATGGGGATACGATTTCTGTCCATACCGCTGATAAATCGAGAGAGTCAAGGTCTCTTCACGGCCTCTTTGGGGCGCTTATCTACAATATGGTGATAGGTGTTACAAAGGGATTTGAAAAGGTACTTGAGATTGTTGGTGTAGGATACAGGGCAGAATTGAAGGGGAGAACGGCTGTTTTTAATCTGGGTTATTCGCATCCGATAAACTTCCAACTCCCAGATGGGATTGATGCGAACATTGAAAAAAGTAAAATTGTCTTGAGTGGGATTGATAAAGAGCTTTTAGGTATGACTGCCGCTAAAATCCGGGGACTTCGGAAACCGGAGCCTTATAAAGGCAAAGGGATCAAGTATGCTGACGAAATAATCCGGAAAAAAGCGGGCAAGGCTGGAGCGACAGCATAGACAAAACGTAGGCGTTTACAGACTTAGAGGCACTTAGGGTTGCCAATAAAAGATTAAGAGGTTCGGAGATGGGTGCTGTCAGCAGAACAGAGAGAAGATTGAGAAGAAAAAAGAGGGTGCGTAAGAAGGTTAAAGGCAACCCTGAAAAACCACGTTTATGTGTTTTTAGAAGTACTCAACATATCTATGCTCAGATCATAGACGATTCAGTAGGTAGTACTTTAGCTGAGGCCTCTTCATTGTCAAATGATCTTCGTGCGAAGATCGGGAAAGATGGCAGGAACAAGAAAGGCGCGGCAGCGGTTGGTTCTGCAATTGGCAAATTGGCGCTGTCAAAGGGGGTCAAAAAAGTCGCTTTTGACAGGAACGGTTTTTTGTACCATGGACGCGTGAAGGCGCTTTCTGATGCGGCACGCGAAAGTGGACTGGAGTTTTAACACAACCGGGCTCGAATTTATTTGTAGATACGTAAACCGATCGCCCCTGTTCAGTATGCAAAAGTGGAATTTGTCCAAGTTGGAGAACCGACGTCCATAATTGGTAATATGATTAAAGAGGGAGATTTCCATTGTTTCAAGGAGAGGATGAAGCTCAATTAATTGAGAAGGTAGTCCATATCAACCGGGTTGCAAAGGTTGTAAAGGGTGGTCGGCGTTTTAGCTTCAGCGCTATTGTTGTTGTAGGTGATGGCAAGGGGATGGTCGGGACCGGACTCGGAAAGGCCAACCAGGTGCCGGACGCCATTAGAAAAGGGGTTGACAAGGCCAGAAAAGATATGAGCAATGTTTGCCTCGATGATACTTCAATTCCTTATGAGGTGATAGGTAAATCGGGCGCTGGTCGTGTATTGTTGAAACCTGCCGGACAGGGTACTGGTCTGATTGCCGGAGGAGCGGTTCGTGCGGTTTTAGAGGCAGCGGGTGTTCAGAATATCCTTACAAAATGTCTCGGTTCCCATAACCCTCATAATATCGTGAAAGCAACGATCAAAGGGCTGCGTTCATTGCGGAGTCCGGAAGAAATTATGAACCGCAGAGGTAAGATGGCTGAAGAAGCGGGCAAGTAGCGCTTTTTTCCGGGCAAACTACCGGCTAAGGGCGGTGTGGTGCGACTATAGATGAATGGAGTTCAATCGGCCCTTGAGGTAAGAATTAATAATGAGTGAAACAATTAAAGTGACTCTTGTCAAGAGCGGGATAGGCAAAAATAAGAAAATTCGTCAAACCTTGAGGGGATTAGGCTTGACCAAGCTGAATAAGTCAGTGGAGTTGAATAATACACCAGCTATTAGAGGTATGATTCAAAAAGTTTCGTTCCTTGTTAAGGTTGGTTGAGATATGGGGAAAAGGGATGAAGATCAATGAGCTTTCGCCCGCTGAGGGTTCGAGAAAAAAGAGAAAGAGAGTTGGAAGAGGTCCCGGTTCAGGACATGGAAAAACCTGTTGCAGGGGCCACAAGGGGCAAAGGTCTCGTTCTGGAGGGGGGGTGCGGCCCGGCTTCGAGGGTGGGCAGATGCCTCTTCACAGACGGCTTCCCAAGAGGGGTTTTACCAATATATTTAGAAAAGAGTATAATATTCTCAATGTGGAGGATTTGAACCGGTTTGAGCCGAATGCTCTTCTTGATGCAGAGGCCTTTAAACAGGCCGGACTCATCAAGAAGATGATGGATGGGATCAAGCTGTTGGGGACCGGTGAGATTACCCGGCCGGTTGTTGTAAAGATACAGAAAGTCAGCAAAACAGCTAAGGAAAAAATAGAGGCGGCTGGCGGTAAGGTTGAGCTAATATAGTTTTGAGCGGAACGAGATAGG
>DAOVUP010000150.1 GCA_030632525.1 Desulfobacteraceae bacterium
AGTGGGCATTCCGCTTCCGGATATGGGGACCAGCGAGCATTCTTACGGGCTTCTTATGAAGGCGCTTTTTACTCGCCAGGCCACCGGAGAGGGTTCATGTATCAATATGTCCATGTTTGAGTCCTCTGTATCGTGGATGACCGTGCCGATAACGCTTTCCACCCTTCTGAACAAGCAGATCTCCCGAAGGGGGAATACCCACGAGTTCTTTTGCCCGGTCTCTGTCTACAGGACAAGCAATGGATTTGTATATATGGCCGTAGGTAATGACCGTCAGTGGAACTCAATGGTATCATTAGAGATGTTTAACTCCCTTGATAAGCCTGAATATGAGAAAAATGCAGGCCGGATTGCGGATGTAGAAAATTTAAATCGAGCTATCAACGAAGTGACCTGCGATCACACCTCAGAAGAACTTATTGACTTGTTTAATTCCCTCACCCTGCCCATAAGTAAAATAAAAACCATTCCTGAGGTGATTGCGGATCCAATAGTCGAAAGGAGACTCCTTTTTTCCAGAGATGACAAAACTGGCACCGAAATAACCCTGCCGCCTCCCCCCAATATGACGTCGTTCCTCGAACAGTCAGACCGTCAACTTCCCTTTCCACCGCGTTTCGGGGAGCACAACCAGGAGATATACGGAGAGATTCTTGGATACCCAGAGGAAGAACTCAAGAGGTTCAAAGAGAAAGGAATTATATAAGGAGATAACGATATGACAGTTTGGATTGATACTGAACTCTGCAATGGATGCAAACGGTGTGTAAATACCTGCCCCTATGAGGGTGTGGAAATGAGGGATGGGAAGGCCTACATTCTGGAGCGTTGCACATCATGCGGGGCCTGTCTTGAGACATGCAAACAAATGGCCATGCAGACCGATGCCAAACCGAGGGTTATCCCCGACTTCAGCGACTGTAAGGGGGTCTGGGTTTTTGCAGAACAGAGAAGGGGAGTACTAAACACAGTTTCTCTTGAACTTCTCGGTAAGGCTCAAGAATTGGCCGGCACGCTGAACCAGAAAGTTTCCGCCTTACTGTTAGGGTCCAAAATAGCAAAGCTGGCCGATACGTTAATGGCCTATGGTGCGGACCACATTTATCTGGCAGAAAACGTAAATCTTAAGGATTACCGGACCACTGCTTATACAAATGTTATTGAACACCTGGTTTCAAAATACAAACCCAATATTTTGCTCATGGGGGCCACTCATATCGGCAGAGACCTGGCTCCTCGCGTTTCACGCAGGGCAGGCGTCGGGCTGACTGCTGACTGCACCGAGTTGCGTATAGATCCGGAGGAAGGAATTCTTCTTCAGACCAGACCTGCCTTTGGCGGTAATGTGATGGCTACCATTGCCAACCGGTATTCACGACCCCAGATGGCCACAGTTCGCCCCGGCGTAATGGAAGCCTTGAAAAACCCAAAGATTAAGGGAGGGGTTGTCAGACATAAGGTTTCACTGACACAAAAAGAGATAGGGACTAAAGTACTTGATATAGTAAGGGAAGCTAAAAGGGAGGTCAACCTTTCTGAGGCTAGGCTTATCGTTGCAGGTGGCAGGGGCGTTGGCGATGCCAAGGGGTTCAAGGTTTTGCAAAAACTGGCCAGCCTTGTTGGTGGGGAGGTGGCCGGAACCCGTGTTGCGGTTGAAGAAGGTTGGATTCCGGCCGATCGTCAGATAGGGCAAACAGGACAGTCGGTCAAGCCGGAGCTTTATATTGCATGCGGTATTTCAGGGGCAATTCAACACAGGGCCGGTATGATGAACTCCAGATACATTATTGCAATTAATAAGGATCCCAGAGCTCCCATCTTTCAGGTGGCCGATTGGGGTATTGTGGGTGATCTCCATAAATTGGTCCCCGAGATGATCAAGCAACTGAAGAGCGAGATTTCAGGGAGGGATGAATGTTTAGATCAGACGCCGAGAAATTAGTAAGAAAAAATATGGCCAGATTTGTGGACAACGAAATAATCCCCAGGGCCAAGGAAATTGATGAGACGGGCGAGTTTCCCATGAGCATGTTTCGGGAAATGTCAAAAATGGGTGTTTTCGGGACCAGATATCCTAAAAATAAAGGTGGCTCAGGGGGGAACACCACCCTCTTTTGCATTAACTGCGAAGAGATAGCCAGGGGACTCATGAGTCTTGGAGCTATTACAGCCATGCAGTGTCTTATGGGGACCAATTTTCTGTTTCATTTCGGTACGGAGAAAATGCGAAAGGAGTTTTTCCTCCCTGCCATGAGGGGTGAAAAAGTTGCCTGCTTCTGTCTTACAGAGCCTGAAGCCGGTTCAGATCTCGGGAATGTGAGCGCTTCAGCTACCAGAACCAATGATGGGTACCTGATAAACGGTATGAAAACCTGGGTCACTAACGGTCCTGTTGCCGATTTTTTTACGGTCTTGCTGCAAACAGATCCTGCAAAAAAATTCAGGGGCCTCAATTTTTTCTTTATTCCAAGAGATACCCCCGGGTTCTCTAACGGCAAGCCCTTTGATCTGTTAGGGACCAGGACCACTCCAATCTCGGAAATTTCGTTCACAAACTGTCATATCCCTCTCGAGTACAGATTAGGGGATGAGGGCCGTGGAATGAGTAACCTGATGACCATCTTAGCCGAAATTCGGACCATGACCGCGGCCTTGGCTATTGGTCTGCAGCGGGCAGCCCTGGATGATTCTATCCAATATGCCCATGAGCGGGCCCAGTTCGGCAAGACCATAAGCAATTACCAGCTTATTCAGGCCAAGATCGCCAACATGGCAGTGGATCTGGAAGCATCCAACCTCCTTACTTACAAGGCCACCCATATGATTGACAATAAGATAGAGGCCATCAAAGAAGCCTCCATGGCCAAGTACTTTGCCACCGAAGCAGCATGCAGGGCCGGAGACCAGGTAACCCGTATCTTGGGGGCGTATGCCTATTCCATGGAATATTCGGCCCAGAGGTACTACCGGGATAACCGCTTTCTCCTGTATGGAGGAGGAACCCACGAAATCCTTCAGCCCAATATTGCAAGATGGGTGGGGCTCTGAGATTGATGATTGATGATTGACGATTCATGACTGAGTCTCTATCCGGTTCGAGGCAAACGAAAAGGGTTTTCAAGGATCTCAAAGGGGAGATGATTGGAATGACCGTAGCTTTAAAAGGCAATGAGCACGATTTCAAGGCGCTGAAATCTTTGCCCGTGAGACGATCATTAGGTCAGTCTGTCTTTGAAAATTTGAAAAGGGCCATTGTCAAAGGAGATTTGACCCCTGACAGCCGTGTGGTGGAAAGCCGCGTGGCTGATGCATTGGGTATCAGCCGAACCCCCGTAAGGGAGGCAATTCACAAGCTCGAAAGGGAGGGGCTGGTGCGCCAGGGCCCCAAAGGCGGTTTTTTCGTGGCCGGCCTTACACCCGAGGATATGGAAGAGATTTTTGGTATCCGAAGTGTTTTGGAAAGTTACGCTGCAAAATTAGCGGCCATCAGGCATCTGGAGGCGGAGCTTCGACCCTTAGAGGAAAAACTTGAGGCCTATCAGGAGTGCTTAGACCGGGGGGATTTAGACGCATTACCCAGGATCAACACGGAGTTTCACGATCTTCTCTATGGGCTTAGCCGCAGCCGGAGACTGATCAAGATGATCAACGGTCTTAGAGACCACATATACCGTTTCAGACTGGTCATACTGAAGATAGAGGAGATGGCAAAATTAAGCAACGAAGATCACCGATTGATGCTGAGAGCCATGAAGGTAAGGGATGCTGAGGAAGTGGAAAGATTGGTAAGAGAGCACATTTTGCGCGGACAGGATATTATCCTTAGGGAATTTGAAATGGAAAGTAATTGAGAGATTTAAAAGATGAACGTCCAACATCGAATAAAAAACAAACATCAACTTTAGGCATTTTAGGCACTTTTCCGGTTTACCCGGGTTAGGAATTGTGAGGAGTTTTTGAGCTATGGCAGAGAGAAAGATACGAATCCTATTGGCCAAGCCAGGGCTGGATGGTCACGATCGGGGGGCCAAGGTGATTGCGCATGCAATGCGAGAGGCCGGGATGGAAGTTGTCTACACAGGTCTTCACCAGACCGTCCCCAGTATTGTGAACCAGGCTATGCAGGAAGATGTTGATGTGATTGGACTTTCGATCATGTCCGGGGCCCACATCCCTATTTGCAAGAAACTCATGGGTATGGTAAAAGATCAGGGCCTTGATGATAAACTGATCGTTGTGGGAGGAGTCATTCCCAATAAAGATTTCCCTCTCTTAGAGGAAATAGGTATAGGTGGGATATTTCCAGGAGGGTCCTATTTTAATGACATTGTTGAATTCATTCAAGAAAATGTAGCTAACAGAAGAAAAGCTGTCGGTCCCTGAAGGGATCAATCATGTAAACACTTTTGAACGTTACCAAATAATTTACAATATGGGATCAGAGGGACAAGAATGGGTGTAGCAACATATATAAAAGATGAGAAGGATGGGATCAAAGAGGTTATTTTGCAGTCGGGAATCAAGGTCAAACCGGTATATGGGCCTGATGATCTTGAAAGAGTCGGTTTTGATTATAAGGAAGATCTCGGGGATACAGGTGAATTTCCCTTTACGAGAAGCATCCATCCTTTGGGTTTCAGGAGTCGGAACTGGACTACCCGCCAGTATACCGGGTTTGGCACTCCCGAGGAAACCAATGAACGATTCAAGCTGATGATCTCGCATGGTCAAACAGGACTTAATGTGGCCTTTGATCTCCCAACGCAGATGGGCTACGATTCTGACGATGAGATGTCCGAAGGAGAAGTGGGACGGGTAGGTATGGCCGTCGATTCCCTGAGAGACTTTGAGATCGCCTTCAAGGATATTCAACTCAACCGTATAGGGAGCGGTTTGACTATCAACGCGGTCGCATCAATCATGTTGGCCATGTATCAGACTGTGGCCGAAAAATTCGGATATAATAAAACAGAGATATCAGCAACCCCCCAGAACGATATCTTAAAAGAGATTGTTGGGAGAGGGGCATGGATATACCCAGTGGAACCGGCGGTGAGGCTAATCGGTGATACCATTGAATACGCCATGAAAGAGCTACCAAGATGTAATCCGGTCTCTGTTTGCGGCTACCATATCAGGGAGTCAGGCTGCACACCGGCACAGG
>DAOVUP010000029.1 GCA_030632525.1 Desulfobacteraceae bacterium
GATGATGAAAAGAGCAATTGTGATTATCCTTTTCGGGGTGTTTGTGTTTGCTGGTTGCGCCGAGAAGGAGTATCGTTCATCCAAGATTCGAATCCAGCATCCCAAATGGGATGACGCAACCATCCGGAAGGTATCAAAGAGGGAGGTGGAACCAGGGATGACGAGTGAAATGGTGCGGTCATCCTTGGGTATACCCGATTCAATTTCACGCCAGGGGGATAAGGAAAAGTGGGGATATGCAATTCAAGTCGGGGACTATCAGCCACATGAAGAAATGGTTTTCTTTGTCTATTTTAAATATGGCGTAGTTACAAAAACCGCTGGGGACAGGAGTAAATTGAGGACCTTTTCCTGGCATGAGTAAAGAAAGGAAAAAATCATGAATATCATAAACATAAGCGATAAAAACGAAACTAAAATCGAAAGTTTTCCCTATAAGGGTAAACCATTGAAGGTGAATAAGGTGGGGGTCAGATGGTTGAGCCAGGCCGGGCCTGAAGATTCCCCTGAATACGGTCTCAGATTCTTTACTGTGGGCCCAGGTGGTGAAATCCCGATCCATAATCATTTCTATGTCCAGACCATGTATATCCTCAGCGGGCATCTGACTGTTTATTCCTATGATTTTGAGACGGATGAGCAAACAGCCGAGCGCTCGATCGGTCCCAATGATGCTATCTTTATCCCCAGCATGGAACCCCACAGCATGAAGAACGCAAGTGAGACCGAAGGGGCTACCTTCCTCTGCTGTATTGCCAGTGTTTATGAGGATGAATAATCCCGCAGATAATGAGATGATTTGCAGATGCGGCAATCAGCCCGAACTTTTAAGGAAATGATCGGGGGTGTTCGTAGTCTGCAAGTCTTGCGGATTGGAACGACCCCTCGAAATTGAGGATATCAATGACGAGGTAGAGAAGCTGCTGGCCCGGATGCCCTGCGACCGCCTCTGATTCCCTCAATTTACCAATTCCTAAAATTCCTCAATCCCTCAATTTTTACCCCGTGAAATGCCCTTTCTTTCTTATTTCACTGGGGCCTCAATCCAGGTTAAGATATATGCAATATTTCAGAAAGAGATGGAAAAGCGAGGGAGGGTACCGTGAATTTCTTGTCATAGCCGTACCCCTTATCCTGAGCACAGGGGCATGGGCAGTTCAGCACTTCGTAGACAGGATGTTTCTCTCCTGGTACTCGGCCGAGGCCATAGCCGCTTCTCTACCGGCAGGCATCCTCAACTTCTGTATTATGAGTCTGTTCATCGGCACGGCCAGCTATGTGAGCACCTTTGTGGCCCAATACTACGGGGCAGGGAGTCTCCACAGGATCGGGCCTGCAGTCTGGCAGGGAGTTTACGTGTCTATCTTCGGCGGTATTGTCCTGATCTGTCTGATCCCCTTTGCATGGCCCATATTCAGTCTAATTGCCCATGATCCGCTGACCCAGCGCTATGAAGTCGAATATTTCCGGATCCTATGCCTTGGCGCAGGGCCCGCTATTGCCGCAACGGCCCTCTCCGGTTTCTTCTCTGGGAGGGGGCGAACGTGGCCGGTAATGTGGGTTAATGCCCTTGCCACTGCTGTAAACCTGATCTTGGACTATGCCCTGATATTCGGGAACTGGGGTTTTCCTGAAATGGGGATCAAAGGCGCTGGAATAGCGACCGTGTTTTCAGGCATATTTTCGTTTCTCGCGTTCCTTGCCCTTATCTGCACCGCAGACCATAACCGGACATATCAAACCATTAAGGGATGGAAGCCGGAAAAAGAGATGCTTTTGCGGCTGCTTCGCTTTGGTTTTCCTTCAGGTGTGCAGTTCTTCTTGGATATGGCCGGCATTACTATGTTCATCCTTCTGGTCGGCCGCTTAGGAACCGTAAGTCTTGCAGCCACCAACATAGCATTGAATATCAGCACATTAGCCTTTATGCCCATGATAGGTTCGGGCATAGCCATATCCGTCCTCGTGGGTCAGCATCTCGGGAGGAACCGCCCCGATCTGGCACAGAACAGCGTATACTCGGGATTTCATATGGCCTTTACCTATATGACAATTATTGCCGCAGCCTACGTGCTCATCCCTGACATCTTTGTCTTGCCGTTTGTCGCTAAGGCCGATCCCGAGCGCTTTGCTGAAATCTACAGGATTGCTGTCATCCTCCTCAGATTTGTTGCGCTTTACTCCATCTTCGACACCATGAACCTGATATTTTCCTCTGCAATAAAGGGCGCCGGGGACACTCGGTATGTCATGTTCATGGTCGTGATTACGTCTACCCTCGTCCTTGTTATTCCCACCTACCTGGCCGTGGTTGTTTTAGGGTACGGGCTCATGGTTCCCTGGGTCACTTTTTCAGCCTATATCATAGTGCTCAGTTTTATGTTCTTTTTTCGCTTTCTTGGCGGGAAGTGGAAGTCCATGCGGGTTATTGAGATGCCGGTGGGCGCGGAGAGCATAGCGCATAGAGCTTAGCGCAGAGCTTCACTATTTGCACCATACGCCATGCTTTATGCGCTCTGTGCTCTGCGCTGCCATGGCGCAAATTTCAGCAGGAGCAGCATCCCGGGGATGGCAATCAGGGTGCAAGCGATAAAAAAGCTCTCCCAGCCTAAGTTCTTGACAAGAAAACCGGTGGGGGCTGCCGCCAATACCCGGGGCACACCCATTAGACTGGTGAGGAGAGCATACTGCGTGGCGGTAAATCTTTTGTCTGTAATGCTGGCCATAAAGGCGATAAAGGCGGCAGTCCCCATCCCGGCGCTCAGATTTTCAAAACCGATCACTCCCGAGAGTAGGGGGACGCTGTGGCCGACTCGCGCAAGGACGGCAAAACACGCAGTGGATATAGCCTGAAGAAAGCCGAAAACCCACAGGGAGCGATTGATCCCGAGCCTTATCATTATTATCCCGCCGATCAGACTCCCTGCAATGGTTGCCCAGAAACCGAAAAGCTTGACGACCGCACCGATTTCGGTCTTTGAAAACCCTATATCAAGATAAAAGGGAATGGTCATGGCGCTGGCCATGGTATCGCCTATCTTATAAAAAAGGATGAATGCGAGGATCCAGATGGCTCCATCCCTGCTGAAGTATTCTATGAGAGGATCAAACACGGCCTCTCTTAGGGAGTGAGGGACCCCTGCAGCAGTTTCAGGCTCCCGCGCCAATAATGTGGTTATAACACCGGGCAGCATGCAGCCAGCCATTATAAGATAAACAATGGTGAAGGAAACATGATCTGCCATGATCAGGCCTCCGCCCGAGGCCAGGAGCATCCCCACTCTGTACCCGTTAACATATAGGGACGCGCCTAATCCCAACTCCTCATCGGGGAGGTCTTCTCTCCTGTAGGCATCCACCACAATATCCTGGGAGGCGCTGAAAAACGTTACCACAAACGCCACAAAAGCGACCATCCATGGATTCCCCTCAGGGTCAGTAAAGCCCAGACCCGCAATTGCCATGATCAGGGCTATCTGTATAATTAGAAGCCATCCCCTTCTCCGACCCAAAAAAGGGAGTGTGTATCTGTCTAAAAATGGGGCCCAAAGAAACTTTGCCGTGTATGGAAGACCCACTAAGGCCATCAACCCTATCACGGCAAGGTCTACCCCCGCCTCCTTCATCCATGCCTGCAACACGGTGATGGTTAGCAGGAGGGGGAGCCCGCAGGCAAAACCCATGGCAAGGGCCACTAACATCCGACCGCTGAATATTATTTGTAGAATGGATTTAAGGCCGTTAGGAGGCATCTATTGGATTGTTGATTGATGATTGTCGATTGATGATTTAAAGACAGAAGAAAAGAAAACATTCAGATTAAGCTATCTTAAGGCACAGTGAAATAGTTGAGTCAAGGGGTTGGGAAAAAATCTCGCCGACAGGCATCTTCGGGGGATTTCCAATAAACAATCGACAATCATCAATCCTTCTTGAGTATCTCGATTGTCTCGGCGATCTCCTCGGACGTCACACCCTCCCTGAGGACCTCCATCTGTTGCATGACATCGGCAAAGCGGACACCCTCTGCTGCGCTGATCCATTCTAACTGAAGCCGCTCCGGACGAATCCCCAACTTGGACATCTTTTTGTGTATCTTCTTTATCCGCTTTTCTGTCCAGTGGTTTGCGTCAATATAGTGACAGTCTCCTATATGGCAGCCGCTTACCAGAATAACGGGAGCCCCCTTTAGAAATCCATCCCATATGAATTTTTCATCCACCCTTCCTGAGCACATGGTGCGAATCATACGCACGTTCGGGGGGTACTGGAGCCTAGATACACCTGCGTAGTCAGCACCCGCATAGGAACACCAGTTACACGCAAAGGCCAAGATCTTTTCCTTGGGCTTTTCTTCAAGGAGCGCATGGACCTGATTCAGGATCTGCTCATCAGTAAAGTGGTTCATGATAATAGCGCCAAACGGGCACTCGGCAGCGCAGGTCCCGCACCCGGCGCAGGCCGCTGTATTCACCACCGCGGGTGTTTTTCTTTTGACATCCACTTTAATGGCATTATAGGGGCAGACTTCTGCGCATTTTCCGCATGACTTGCAATGTTCCTCCACCACCATCGAAGTAATCGGTTCGGTGGTAATTTCTCCCTTGTGCATTAGACGGATCGCGCGCGCTGCCGCGGCAGAGGCCTGGGTGACGCTTTCCTTAATATCCTTTGGCCCCTCCGCACAACCGGCGTAGAAGACCCCCCGGGTTGCTGCATCCACCGGTAGCAGCTTGGGATGCGCCTCCAAAAAGAATCCGTCCGGAGTAAGCTGGAGACCTAACATCTCCTGGAGCCGTTGGGTGCTTGCAGCAGGTTTAATCCCTAAGGCCAATACCAGCATATCCAAGTGGTGAGTTTCGAGTTTGCCCGTGGCAGTGTTCTCTATTGACACCTTCAAGCCTCTATCAGGTTCTTCTTCAACCGTGCCCGGAAGACCCCTCAGATAATGCACCCCTGACCTCCGACTCCGCATATAGAGATCCTCAAACCCCTTACCAAAAGCCCTGATGTCAATATAAAAGACCTTGATGTCAATGTCAGGATAGTGCTCTTTAAGCATGAGGGTGCTCTTTATGGTGTTCATACAGCAGACATTTGAGCAGTAGCTCCCACCCTTCTTGGCGGATCGTGAGCCCACGCACTGCACAAACCCGACAGATCTCGGGCGTTTAAGGTCTGTGGGACGCAGGACTTTTCCCTTGGTGGGCCCACCCGCATTGATGAGACGTTCAAATTCAAGGCTGGTAAGGACGTTTTCAAATCTTGCATAAGCGTATTCGTCAAGCTCAGTGGGATCATATACGTCTAAACCGGTGGCGACCACGATCGAACCCACATCCTCCACGATCTCCTTGTCAGACATGTGAAAGTCAATGCAATCCTTATCGCATGCCTCTACGCACTTGGCGCAGACGACGGGGTTGTGACCGAGGCACTCGTTTACATTGATGACATAGGCCGAGGGGACGGCCTGTGGAAATGGCGAAAAAATAGCCCGTCGAGATGAGAGACCCAGGTCGAACTCATCAGGCCGGACAACAGGGCAGACCTTGACACAGTCCCCGCAGGCAGTACATTCCTTTTCATCAACGTAGCGGGCCCTTTTCAGGATGTTGACATGGAAATTACCCACATAGCCCTTGACGTCTACCACTTCGCTGAGGGTGTGAAGTGTGATCTTAGGATGTCGACCGACATCCGTCATCTTCGGTCCGAGTATTCAGATGGAGCAGTCCATGGTGGGAAAGGTTTTATCCAACTGGGCCATAACCCCGCCGATTGTAGGCCTTTTCTCCACTAAAACCACATCGTATCCATTGTCTGCAAGGTCGAGGGCCGCCTGAATGCCTGCCACACCACCTCCAATGACCAGTGTCCGTTTGGTGAGGGGGATGGTGTCTTCCTTAAGGGGCTGGAGCAGACGAATACGCGATACGGCCATCTTTACCAGGTCTTCGGCCTTATTGGTGGCGGCATCAGGCTCATTCATGTGCACCCAGCTACACTGTTCACGAAGGTTGGCCATCTCTAAGAGATAGGGATTGATTCCGGCCGACTGAAGCATCTGCCTGAAGGTGGGTTCGTGCAGCCTGGGCGAACATGAGGCCACGACTACCCGGTCCAGGCCATGTTCAAGAATATCATCTTTGATCTGCTGCTGCCCGGGCTCGGAGCAGGCATAGCCGATATCCTTTGAAATGGTCACGTCGTCTAAGAGAGAGGCGGTCTCGGCCACCCTCGGGCAATCCACAGTCTGCGCAATATTCAAACCACAATGGCAGACATAGACGCCGATCCGCGCCGTTTCCTCCAGGTTTTCATCGGTCTTCACAACTACATTCTGTTCCATTTTTCCCTCTGAATCTAATAGGCGGGTCTCCAATCTTCCCCGCTTTCACTCTGATCAAGGCGGGATTTCCGCTCCGCTCCAACAATCGCCAATCGTCAATCGTCAATCATCAATCCTTACTCCCACTGTATGGTCTTGGCCAAAAGGCTTGTAAGGTCCAGCATCTCCATCTTGAGCTCTTCGCCTAAGAATGGGTCCTCCATTGCGCAGCGAAGATGAATCTGACATTTGGGGCAGGCAGTGATCAATAGATCGCTATCAGTATCATGGGCCTGTCGGATACGCTTAACCTGAAGCATCTTGCTAAATGAATCGCATCCGGTCCAGGCGCTGTTGCCGCAGCATATTGCGCTGGTTCCACTGTCCTGCATCTCATCAAAGGAGTCTGGATTAAGCCGGTTGATAAGCTTCCTCGGCAGATCGGGGCGATTCTCAAAACGGCTTAATCTGCATGGGTCCTGAAAAGTCAATTTCTTGTCAAATTTCTTGAAGCCCACAGCCCCCTTATCAATCTCCTTTTCCAAGAGATCAAAGATGTGAGTGACCTTGCAATTAAGGTCAATCCCCTGTTCAGGATAGTCTCTAACAAGGGTCCTGTAGCATTCGGGGCAGGCGGTTATCACCTCTTCTATTCCTAAATCATTCATCGCTTCCGCGTTCAGTTTTGCCAATCTCAGGAAATTTGCCCTGTCCCCGGACCATAGAAGATCATGCCCGCAGCATCGCTCATTTTTGAGCAGCGCAGGATGAATGTCGAAAAAATTGAGAAGCCGAAGGCTGTCAACGAGGATATCACGTGTTTGTACCCCCAAAAAGTTCCTAAAAAAGATATCAAAGTAGGGGGCGCATCCTCCGAAGAACAGGGTCTTGCTATCAGGATCTGTCTGAATGTCCCCGGGAAGCCATCCCCACTGTTTTACCTCAAGATCTTTTGATGTCATTGTCCGCATCAGGGAATGAAAAAACCCGCCATGGGATGCATGTCTGTCAGAACCGCTCCTTACCAGGATATCACGCAGATCCCGAACAAACCCGGAGAAATCTACTGCAGAGGGACACCGATCATAACATAGTCCACAGGTCAGACAGGACCAGACGTCTTCTTGCACTAAAGGAGAATCGATGTCTCCAGCGACCACAGCATTTGCAATGGCCCTTGGGGAGAAAGTCTTTCCTGCGAGGGTCAAGGGACAGGCGGACGAACATTTCCCACAGTCCTGGCAGGCATAAACATCGTGGGTAGATACAATTTTCTTAATGGCTTCGTCCCTTTCAGCCACTGGCATCGATTCCGTGGCCGGCCTTATCGGGCTTGTGCCCATCTCTCCTATTTCCCTTGAAAAGCGTTGCAGAAACTCAAGGAGACGTTCCGATTCATCGGGCAGAAAGGTGGCAAAACGAAGGCGATCCTTGCCTAAACCTAACAGCTCTAAGATCCCCCGGGTATCCTCCACATGCCCCTGTGCGTTGGTAGTTCCTGTTCCATACCGGCATGCACCCGGTTCACACCCTATTAGGGCTACACCGTTCGCCCCCATTTCAAAGGACTTAAAAAGGAGAGCCTTGCTGATCCTTCCTGTACATGGAATTCGCACCATCTTGATATTGTCAGGGATCTTCGACCCGATGTCCTGAAGCGTCTGATACGCCGCATGCGGTCCCCAGTTGCACATGAAAAGTATGATATTAAATTCTGTCATGGATATGCTTAATCACTCCATCGTCGTTTGCAGGCGTTCACAGATTCAAGGGTCCAGAGGTTCCCTCTTCTTTTCATCCTGCATCCTGCATCCTGCATCCAATACCCAATACCCAGTACCCGATACCAAATCCCCAGAAATCGCCTAATTATTGTCTACAAGTACCGCTCCAAGCAATTGCTCGAGATATTTCTGATCCCGATAGGGGCTGTCAGCCGCATTTGACGGGCATACGGAGATGCAGTTGCCGCACCCCTTACAGAGAGCCTCGTCTACCATCGCATACCACCCACCCACTCTATTTTCCAAGAGGGTAACCGCTTGATAAGGACAGACCTCGATACAGCGCCCGCATCCTCGGCAAAGATCTTTGTCCACCACTACGGTAAATCCTTTGCTCTGCCTTGGGCCCCGAGGCATAATTGCGGCAGCAAGCGCAGCAGCGGCAGCGCCTGCTTTCCGTTTAGATACGTGAACACCGGGCGGATAGGCCTTGAAAAGACCGGCGATAGAGGTCGCTCCAGGATAGATAAAGGGTGTCCCGGGAGTACCGCGTTTTTGGATTGAGGATGTCAGTATGCTGCTCGGGAGCCCCTTCTGGGAAATATAAGGTATTTGCCCTCTTGCCTTTTCTCCTAAGATTATGGCCCCTACCTGTATAACTTGAGAAAATCCTTCTGTTTTCACAAAGATCTGGAAATCACCCAATGTACCGCTCATACCGGTGACCTCAGACCCCTCAAAACAGTGTATATTGGTATGGGGCAGCTTTTTTGTTAATGGCCGGTCCTCATTTCCGAACATAAAGACCTCAAGCCCGGCAGAAGCCAAGGTTTGAGCGCTGTTTACGGCTGATTCTGACTCGCCGATTACCGCAGTAGCAAAATTATAGGTCCTCACCGGGGCCGGAAGAGGCCTTAAACTCTTGGCCCTGTTGACAGATCGGGCGATCAGCCCGGTAAAACGCTCGAGAGCAGTAGCGCTGTCTTCCAAAAGATACCGCAGCGCCTCCCCCCTTAAGTTGCAGGTTTCAACCATGGCCCGGCTGATCCCTGTCCCATGAAAGAGTTGGTCCTTCAGACGGCTTCTCTGATCCGTGCAGGCGCTGCATACAAAGTCGAGGGGGCAGCACACGCAGGAGGCAAGGACCACC
>DAOVUP010000262.1 GCA_030632525.1 Desulfobacteraceae bacterium
CTCATGGATAGGAAAAAGACCGTGATTTTAAACCAGACAAAAGGGATTCTCAAACTTCTTGATCATAACAAGGTGTGCTTTATGAAGGGGCAAGCACACCTGAAAGGGTCTAACCTTGCCGAGGTGAAGCTGGAAAACGGCAAGACAGTTGAAGTCCCCTGGGACAGTCTTATTTTAGCCATGGGGTCCAGACCGCTGAATATCCCGTCTTTTCCCTTTGACGGCAAGAGGATTATCTCCAGCAATGAGGCCCTCAATCTCCAGGAAATCCCTGAATCCATGTTGATTGTGGGCGGGGGAGTAATCGGGTGTGAATTTGGCTTCATCTTCTCATCGCTCGGTTCAAGGGTAACCATAGTCGAGGCCATGGACCGTCTGCTTCCCATTCCATCTGTTGATAAGGATTGTTCCAAGGTCATCCAGCGCGAGATGAAAAAGCGCAGGATCGATTTTATGGTCAACCAGACCGTTGTGAGAGTTGAAAAAGATGGGAAAAAAACCTGTGTGACCATCGGTCCTTCCCATTTTGGCGAACAAATAAATGAAAAGGAGCTGGCTCCCCTGACACTCGAGACGGACAAGGCGCTGGTCTGTATAGGACGCGAACCCAATACCGCCAATATCGGCATGAAGACGCTCGGGATTAAGATGGATAAAAAAGGATGGATCCTTGCTGATGAACGAATGCAGACAAATATCCCGGATGTTTATGCCATTGGAGATGTACTTGGACCTTCTAAGATCATGCTTGCCCATGTGGCCTCCAAAGAGGGACTGGTTGCCGCTGAGAATGTCATGGGGAGGAGTCTGGAAATGGACTATGATGTGGTCCCCGGGGCAATATTTACAATGCCGGAAGTAGCCTGTGTGGGACTGACAGAGATCGAGGCTGAGGCAAGGGGTTATAATATTCGATCTGACAAAGTCCTGTTCCGTAATCTGGGCAAGGCCCATGTCATAGGGGAAATAGCGGGTGAGGCAAAGATAGTATCAGAGGTCGGGAATGGAAGGATTCTGGGTGTTCATATGGTAGGACCGCACGTAACCGATCTAATAGCGGAGGCAACATTAGCCATGAATACGGGATGCACCGTGAAGCAATTGGCCGAGACATTACACGCACACCCGACGCTCTCCGAAGTTATGTTTGAGGTAGCACTCAAGGCGCTTGACAGATCTCTACATGGATGATGGTGGTTTAAATTTTTATTCACGCAAAGCCGCAAACCTCGCGAAAAAAAACAATCAGATGAATTTGCCAAAACCTTTGCGGCTTTTTGCGTGAAATCTTTTCTGTTCCCTGTTCTTTACCTCCCTTTCTTTTTAAGTTATTATTCATTAAGGTTGATGAACTGGTAAAAAGTCGGAAAGCACCCGTTATTGTCATCCCCGTGAAAACGGGAATCCAGGAAAATCAATCACTTCTGGACTCCCGCGTTTGCGGGAGTGACGGCCGTGGAGACTTTTTACGGGACCATCAAGGTTGGAAATTCCTATTTACAAGGTGTAACAAAAATGAGAGACCTTTGCAAAACGCCCCCTTTCGAAGTCTGTGCTTATCTGTCCAATCTCAGCGTCAGGCTCATCCCGCTTATTGCGGGACTCAAAATATTCAATATATTCTTGTGGTTAAAATCTTCGCCTTTCTTAATCTTGACCAAAATTGAGCATTTTTCAAAGGTCTCAAAGAAGGTTTGGAGGTTGCTACTGGTTTCAATGCTGGTTCAAGTCGCATTCCTGACAGGGGCAAACGGTGACAACATCGGACCCTCAACGGCAGAGGAGGGTGTTCTGGTGAGTTCGCCTAATGAACAAGGCGCAAAGGAGAGAGGCATGAAAGATAAAGGCAGGTTGACCGAGGAGGAGGGCAAATACCTCCTGAGTGTTGCAAGAAAGACAATCGATCGGGCCCTTTCCGGGAAAGAATGGCCGGAAAAGGGGGGCACTGATCTATCTCCTCTTTTTGATGAACAGAGAGGCACTTTTGTAACCTTGACCATAGGGGGGAACCTGAGAGGCTGCATAGGCCATATCATACCGCAGGAAGCATTAATCGAAGGGGTCAGAATTAATGCAATCAATGCGGCATTAAAAGATCCACGGTTCAGGCCACTTAGCAAGAATGAGTGGAAAAGGGTAAAAATTGAAATCAGCATACTGACCGAACCCAAACCACTCTCCTATTCCGATGCTGACGATCTATTGAAGAAGCTCCGGCCTGGCATAGACGGTGTTATCATCAAAAAGGGATATCACCAGTCCACTTTTCTTCCGCAAGTATGGGATCAGTTGCCACGAAAAGAAGAATTCCTGAACCACCTATGCCTCAAGGCGGGTCTGGATGGAGATGAATGGAAAAAGGGGAGGATTGAGGTTTCCACCTATCAGGCCCAGGCCTTTGAGGAGTAGCCTTGCGCTGAATCCCTGTCCTAATGGAGTCTTTGACCGATGAACCTGAAGCGATTGATAATTTGGAGTATCATCGGTACGGGGATATCATCTGTCACGACCCAGCTCCTCACCATCAGGGAATTTCTGACCCAGTTCAATGGAAATGAAATCATCATTTCCTTAGTGATCTTTTGCTGGCTGCTGATGACAGGGATTGGCGCCCTGTCGGCAAAATTTGTCAAAGGGGGAGGCCTGAAGGTCTATGCCCCGCTTATTTTGATCATAGCCGTCTGGCCCCTCCTGCAGATTATCGGGATCAGGGGGCTAAGAGAGCTCTTCTTTATCCACGGGGTTTCCCCGGGCTTTTATCCCATATTTTTCTATATCCTGATTACCATTACCCCCTATTGTCTCCTAACCGGATTTGTCCTCCCCTATTCACAAAACGTCCTGAATATCAGTCATTATCCCTTTGAAAGCGGGGATCTCTATATCACCGACAGTATAGGCGACATAGCAGGGGGAGCTGTCTTCAGCTTTATCCTGGTTTATTTCCTCAAACCCTTCCCCATTATTGCCATCACCTCTTCCCTGTTGATATTAGTGGCCCTCTTTCTCCTGGTTAAACAAAAGCAATACCTCCTTTTGCTGGGAGCTCTTGTAATCTGTTCAGGTTTTTA
>DAOVUP010000145.1 GCA_030632525.1 Desulfobacteraceae bacterium
ACGCCTTTGTATTGAATGGGTTTTCCAAGCTCTACGCCATGACCGGGTGGCGTCTCGGCTATCTCATTTCCCCCCCTGACTTTATTCGACCCCTGCAGAAGATACAGCAAAATTTTTTAATATCTGCAGGTAGCATCTCTCAATGGGCTGGAATCGCCGCCCTCACGAAAGCTGATGCAGACGTTGGAGAAATGAAGTCCATATATGATGAGCGACGCAGGTACATGATCAAAAGGATCAGAGAGATCGGTTTCGGTCTTGCCGTAGAACCGGCAGGGGCCTTTTATATGTTAGCTAATGCCAAACATCTTACTGAAAGTTCCTACGATCTGGCCTTTGAGATCCTTGAAAAGGCGGGGGTCGGGGTCTCTCCGGGGATCGATTTCGGAAAAAACGCCGAAGGGTTTCTCAGATTTTCCTATGCCAATTCCCTTGACAACATAAAGGAGGGGCTGGATAGGATCGAACAATTCCTCAGCCTGCGGTAAAATGGATGTCGAGTTTCTTATAAGCGCCTTCAAAGAGAGCCAGTATCCGATATCTGACAAGCCGGAGATCGCCTTTGCCGGCAAATCCAATGTGGGCAAATCCTCCCTTATCAACACCCTTGTAAACAGAAAAAAATTAGCCAGAACAAGCTCCACACCGGGAAGAACCCAGTCCATCAACTTCTTTCGTTTCGGGCAAACGCTCTATCTGGTTGACCTCCCGGGATACGGATTTGCCCGGGTGCCAGCCAAGGTCAAGGAATCGTGGCGGGAGATGGTGGAGACTTATTTGATAAGACGGCCAACACTGAAAGCGGTCGTAGTGATTTTAGATATACGGAGGGACCCGGCGTCAGGAGACATTGACCTGATTAACTGGCTTCGAGCCTATAACATTCACCCCATCATCGTGCTTACCAAGGCGGACAAGCTCTCACGTCAGCAGGTCAGGAAGCGGGCCGGTCTGATTGCCGGTGAGCTTGCGGGAATTTCTCCTGACGCGCCGGTGGTTTTTTCAGCAAAAACCAGGCAGGGGAAGGATGAGATATGGGAAAGGATGAGAGAAGCTGCTGGATTGATGATTGACGATTGTTGATTGTCGAAGATCCCGTTTTTAGCGGGGATGATTGAAGGATTTTTACCGCCCGTCCCGCCAACGGGACTCGAGACGCAGAGTTCGGAAAGAGAAAACAAATCAAACAGTAAACTCTGCGTCCTGCGCCTCTGCGGTGAGTCCCGCTTTTAGCGGGATCAAAGACCCTTTCAGGGCCATCATTCAAACCAGCTTTTTTAGGGGTGGTGGTTGAGAACTATCAACTACTATCTACCCACTTGAACGAGACAGTCGCTGACAAGTTCGCGGGTCTTTCGTTTTAACTCCATTGCAAAATCATCGCCCTTGGCCAGACCCTCTTCAATGCTGTCCAGTACGTCATAGAACATGTCCCACCCCTCCTTTTCTTCCCTGTATCTTACGCTAAGAGGGTCAGGTGTGTTGCTCAGGTCTCTTATGAGGCCTTCAAGCCGACTCGCTGACAGGGCCAAAAGTTTCAGTCCTTCCTCTTTTCTGGCTGGATCATACGTGGCAAAAAACCCTGCAAGTTTAAGGGCCAAACGCAGATAGACAACGGTGAAAGGGACCTTAGAGACAAAACATCCGGTGAAGGGATCAATGATACGTTTCGTCTGTTTTACAGACCATGGCAGGGCGCGGGCGTAATATGAGAAATAGAGGGTTCGTACCAGATCGCCGATATATTTCCCTAACTTTGCCCCCTCGATCGCCTGGCCTGCGAACGCCTCTTTATCATGACGCATGATCAGACCGGGTTTATGGAGATAGCGAAGGTTTTTGTCGGGATTTTTGAATAGACAGCAAAGGATATACGCTTGATCCTCGGCCCTGCCAATAAACGTAGGTGTAAAGGGGCGATGGCTGCGGATGCTGTCGATTAGGGCGGCACACGTTCCACCGGTCACATGGATCCGCTGGATACAGGTCTCAACGCCATCCAGGATATCATTATCATAGCGGGTCATCATCTCCGCCCGGGTCGAGAGCGCCATTATAAGAGGGCTATAAAAGATAACAGCCTCTCCTTCAGGAACTGACTCCGGGATCGGTACGTCAGGTGTAAACAGCCCATGTCCGATATCCCGCTCATTGACCAGGGCCCCGGCCATCATTCCCAACTCTACGGCCCCCCCCTCCGTCTCTGTCCCTTCCGCACCCCACAGCGGTGTGACAAAATGTTCCAATGCAGACTGTCCGGTCTCCGCAACCAAGGCCTCCTCATCAAAGACCTGGTCCAGATCAAGCTTGAAAGACCCCTTTACAACGGGATCGACCAATACCTGCCAGAAGGCAGAGATGGCCTTCAGGAAACTGTAGTGTCTGCCATATTCACCATCAACGCCAAACACTCTTCTAATGGGTTCATTGTCAGAAATACCGAGATATTTTTCTGCTCCCGGAAGTATAATATGGTCAAGGATTCGCTTAGTATCTATTTCGGAAAAAAGATGTATGTCAAGATGGGGAAATGGATCTGTCCCGGCATACACCTCTCCCAGATAGTCTTTGACAACTCTGTGAAGCCCGTCGTGGGTGACCGATACGGACAAGAGACAGGTTATTTTGTCATCAGGCCTGACAACCCCACGTGCCTTCTCAAAGGCAATTGCGTTATTCAGGCCTCTGAGTCCATATATTGCTTCATTTTGTTTGTTCTTTACCCCGATCTGGATCGGATGGTCAAACCAGTATTTCTGTTTTTCTTGAGCAATATTCTTCAAATCCCGGAGGATATGGGCTCCATATGGTAGTGAATCAATATCCTCTCCGTCATCCGGGACCGTAATCAGGAGATTGGACATAAAAAGTATTTGACGTGCCGGCTCATTAACCGGTTTCTGATTCAACTTTGTGATACGGACGCGTCTTTTTTTGCGAAGCGCGTCAATCCGCTTTTCATAATCCCCGAGACACGTAACCCCTTCAGGAAAAAACAGCTGCCAGACCTTCTCCCGGGCATCATCCCCCCAGGATGTGCCGGAACGCGTACTCCATTGAGCCGCTTCATCAAATGCATCCTGATACGCCTTATCCGCCAGGCATGCCTCTGAAATTTCTCTGGTAATCCGTCTGACCCCCTCAGAGTAGAAAGTCGCGATCTCTACCCACTTCGTATCACCCTTCAAGGTATCCAGGTATTCACCCGCCTGCTCAAACAGGGAATGTTGAGACCCTGAAAGCACGATCAAAAAAGCGGCATTGAGATTCTGCCCAACCTCCTCATCTCCCTTTTCCTCCGGACGAAACTGATCAGCAGCAGCAAAACCTGAGAGCGGTCTGTTTCCATTTACTGAGTCGACCATACACCGTATGATGGTCTCAAGGGGATTTTTCATCAATTTACTTTTTCCCCTAAGACCAGGGGTCTTGTCCTCCATCACTGTCAGGACGACCCATATCATTCTCCCAGCTCGGAGGCCTGTTTTCATAGGGCTGGTACTTCCACCCTTTCATTGGAGATTTTGAACACGATACGGTGAAAATACATGCCAGCACAAACATAAGCAAAACAGATATTCTAATAATCATCTTTATCCTCTTCATCATTACCTCCTAACGATCGGAAAGTGCCTAAAGTTGATTTTTTCACGCACTGGTGTGATTGACTGTAAAAAAATTTTCTTTCTCTTTATCATAAAATTGAATTTGTGACTATATAATAGCATAGCATTAACGAGCAACAAGTAACGAGTATCCAGGAACCAGTACCCAGCATCCAACTACGCCGGATAACCGGTAATATCTCTAATACGACCATAAAGAGGTTTAAGGTGCTTGTACATCTTTTTGTATACCTGACGGTAAAGGGCATCGTACATTTTGTGGGTCTTCATATCCGGGTCAAATACTTCTCCAATGTGGGTCATTGCCTCTATGGCGGACTGGAAATCGTTGTGAAGACCGAGTCCGACGGCCGCATCAATAGCCGCACCCAAACCCGATGTCTCATATATAGAGGGCTTAGCCGTGGGAATACCGAAAACATCCGCTGTGACCTGCATGGCGACCCTGCTCTGTGAGCCGCCTCCGGATACCCGCAGGCTCTTGATCGGGATTTTGGTTCGTCTTTCTATACGCTCAGCCCCTTCCCTGAGAGCATATGCCAGACCTTCTAATATTGAACGGTAAAGATGGGCCCTGGTATGGACATCGCCAAAACCTATAATGGCGCCCTTGGCCTCCGGACCCGGTGTCTTTATGCCGGGGGTCCAATATGGCTGAAGCATCAAACCCATGGAGCCAGGAGGGATGTTTTCCACCAGTCTGTCAAACAGCGCCTCGGCCTCTATCCCGTCCGCTTCTGCCTTCTCCTTTTCCGGATATCCGAACTCTTCCTTAAACCAGTTTACCATCCAGAACCCGCGAAAGATCTGCACCTCAATAGAATATTGCCCCCTGACCGCAGAAGGGTAGGGGGGAATCATCGGGATTGCCTCGATATATTTCTTATGTGTTACATTAACGGTGGCAGTCGTTCCATAACTGAGGCATCCAATGGACGGGTCCAGACTCCCTGATCCGATCACCTCGCAGGCCTTGTCCGCAGCAGCCGCTATCAACGGAAGTCCGACCGGTATTCCGGTTTTGTCGGCGGCATTTTGTGTAATCTCGCCCAGTACCTTGCCGGGCGGGATCAATTCGGGCAATAGAGCAGGGTTGATAGGGACAGCCCTCCACTTCCAGTCCCAACTTGATGACCATCTGAGGTGTCTGTAATGAAAGGGGACATAACCCACCTGGCAGCCCACAGAATCAACAAATTCACCGGTCAGACAATACGTCAAATATCCCGAAAGAAAAAGGAACTTATATGTTTTCCGCCATATTTCCGGCTGATTTGTGCGAATCCAATTTATTTCCGCTTCCGTCTGCAGATATGCAATGGTGCTGCTGACACCTATTAACTTGAACAATAACCCCCATATCCCGCCCACAGGGGGAAGTCCATAGGTTTTTCGCTGGTCTAACCAGATGATAGCAGGACGAAGAGGTTTTCCATCCCTGTCAACGTTTACAACAGTTCCTCTCTGGGTGGTCAGGGCCACTCCAGCGATTCTTTCCCTGTCAACTCCTCCCTGTTGCCACAGACCATTACATGCATCACAAAGGGCCTGCCAGAAAAGAAGGGGGTCCTGTTCGGCCCAACCCG
>DAOVUP010000094.1 GCA_030632525.1 Desulfobacteraceae bacterium
GATCATACTTTTTACCGATCTCAATGACCTTTCCCAGAACCTCCGGGAGCTTGGTGCGGGGGACGGTCCCGTCGCAGCAGAGATAACTGGGTCTTACCTGTCCCACGGAACCGAAAGCGCCTTTTCGGCCCGCCCACAACAAACCCCTTTCCGCTTCATCCTTTGCCAGTTTCACTTCTCTCACATTGTTCCGCTTACAGATCTCTATAATCTTCCCGGCGTTTTCATCCATCCCCTCGGGCATTCCGTCAAGCTCGATAATCAGCACAGCAGCAGCATCTAAGGGATACCCCACCTTGATGGTTTCTTCCACAGCCCGCATGACCCTGTTGTCCATCATCTCCAGGGTAGCAGGGATAATTCCTTCGGCAATTATGGCCGAGACCGTATTGGCGCCATCCTCAATAGTCTCGTAGATAGCAAGCATGGTCTTGACTGCCTCCGGGGCCCGTTCCAGTTTCAGGATGGCTTTAGTCACCAGACCCAAAGTCCCCTCACAGCCAACAAAAAGCCCTTTGATATCGTATCCGGGGTTGTCCCAACTCTTTCCACCTGTCCGGATCACAGTCCCGTCGTTCAGGACCAATTCGAGACCCTGGATATGGTTCGAGGTAACCCCATATTTGAGGCAGTGGGGTCCGCCTGAATTCTCGGCGATGTTTCCACCAATGGTTGAGACTTTCTGGCTTGCGGGATCGGGCTGGTAGACAAAGCCCTTCTTGAGCACCTCTGTCTGTAGATCCAGGGTAATAATTCCCGGTTCCACGGTCACCGTGCGGTTGGGGATATCAATCTCCAGGATACGATTCATTCTGGAGAAATGAACAACAATACCCCCCCTTACAGGGATTGTACCCCCTGTCAGATTTGTTCCTGATCCCCGGCCAAGGATGGGGACCTTTTCCTTGTGGGCCAGGGCCATGATTTTTGATACTTCCTCAGTCGCACCCGGCATTACAACCACATCCGGCATCCCCTTTTCCAGGGATGCGTCATAACTGTAGAGTGCCAGATCCATATCCGATGACAGGACGTATTCGGCCCCCACGATTTCTTTTAAACTGTCAATGAGTGCTTGTGTGTCCATGATTTATCCTCCGAACAATGAGAATTGAACATTTTTCAAAGGTCTCACCTTAAATAAAGCCGAATTTGGTTTATTTTGTTTTCATACAAAAAGCGGAATAACATAAGGGCCTTCAGGTATAATGGCTATATCCCTGTCCCCATGTACCTCCACGCTTGCCTTAACAGCCTCTTCCACAGATGAAATCGACTCGACATAAATATCTTTCAGGTCCTCCTGACTGAGCCCTGTGGTGTAAAGCTGGACAGTTCCTTTCTTCAGGGCCTTGACTAACATTTCAGTCTGCCACTCGTCAATGAGGGCCTTCTCTCTGGTATACAGAATAGACATGAACCTGTCAGGGCCCACCTCGCAAAGGACCCGCTGGGCATCCACAAACTCCTGACTCCCCATGCCTTCCGAGCATCTGCTGGCAATAATGATCGTGCCCCCGGGCTCCAATATGTCAAGGACACCCACCATACCTTTTACGGTCTGGTAATAGGTCTTGTCCAGTGGATACCCGGCACTGGTGGTTATAATGGTCTTAAAACGACGGTTCATACGGACCTCGGCGTAGTTCCTCATGAATTCCACCGCCCCAAGATGACTTGCCTCAATCTCGCCAAAATTCACCAGACCGATGTGTCGTTCTTCATCAATAACCACGTTAAGACTTAAGATCCCACCGATGGCGCGAATGATTTCCACCTGCTCGTTGTGAAGGGGGTTGCCCTCAATAACGCAATTAACAGATTTGCAATGCTCCAGGATATGTGCAGTATGAAATTTAAGGATCGTGTCCTGATATGCCACACCCGGAGCTACTACCTTGCGGCCGCCCGAGTACCCGGCCATAAAGTGGGGCTCTACCAGACCGGTGACGATCTTGAGATCAGCCTCCACAAAACGCCGATCTATCATGATCGGGATACCCTTAGAGGTTTCCCCTAAGTCCACATGGGCCTCTTTATCCCTGGCAAAATGATTTTCCACACGAATGGAATCAAATATCTCATTCGAGCCGACGATTTCTCTCAATTCCTCTCCCTCATTGGGACGGTGGAGTCCGGTGGCCACGAGGATCAGGATGTTCTCACGGGAAATCCCTCCAGAGATGAGGGCATCAACGAGGGGCGGAAGCAAGGCCCCGTTAGGCACCGGCCGCGTAATGTCGCAGATCAGGATGCAGGCGTTTCTCCTGCCTCTAAACAGTTGTGAGAGAGGAGGGCATTCAACCGGGTGCTCAAGGGCATCCTTCACCGCCTGGGAGGGATCAGGCAGGGGTGTCATGGCATGCTTCCTAATAATAGTGGGATTGATGCCTTCCGGAAGGTCTATCTGGAGTCCATTCTGCCCGTAAAGGAGGTCAACTTTCATATTTAAACTCGAGTTAGGGGTTTAGTGACATATGCCTGCGAATGGTCGCCCATTCCAGCATCGAGTATCCCCGCTTAAAAACGGGGTCTTCGACCAGCATCTGATATCCTGTATCTTGCATCATGCATCCTGTATCTTGTATCGAGTATCCAATATCGAGCATCGCTATCGCGAGGGGTAGAAGTAGGAGGTGGAAGAACCCATTGAAACATGAAACTCTCTCTCAATGGATCGAACCTCTTTCATCCTGCCGGGATCAAGGAATGTTTGATAAATCGGCGCATTCCGGTCTACCGGCCTGCCAATCAACTTATGTTCTAAAAGAGAGAGCGCCTCAATCGATTTATCGCAGACAGGATAGCCCCTGTCGTCGCGCGGGATAGCGGATTCGAAGGAGACCCTGGATATGTTATTGATATCCACGAGCTTGATATCTCCCGTCCGGGTCAGGAGGAGATTACCCACGCCTGCCAGGTCCGGTACAAGTTTTGCCTCCAGGATCATTGTTCTGATCCTTCCCAAAGCTCGCTCAGCCCCTTTCCGGACATTTTGCTCCCATACTTCCATTGCCCGGGGCCCATTCTTATTTTCTAAGGGATCTATGCGCCGGAAAAGGGAAGCCAAATAATCGCTATCAAGACGACCCCATGGATCCAGAATTTCGCCATCAACATATTCCTGAAGTCCACAAAGGAGCGGTTCGTATCTTCCTTGCACTGCATAATCTACCAAGAATTCATCGGATTTTGCAATATACTCAGGGCCGAGATACCTTCCAACGATCTTTACCCGTCCTAACTCCCCTTCCGCATCCCTTAAGTTGTCAAATCTGGTTCTGAAGATCCTTAGCACCTTTAAGGGGGTCGCCTTGGGAAACCACCTGAGGCCATCTTTGATAATACCGTTTTTTTCCACTGCCACATCGGCAGGTTTTAGCACCTCCATGATATGGGAGCGAAGACCCATACGATAATGCCGTCTGAATAGAAAGTCCCCCTGACCTCTAATGAAGTTTAACTCTACTATGTCGAGGTGCTCCAACCTCAGTCTATCTCTTATATCTGCGGCCATCTTTTCCGGGGTCCAAAACCGAGATTATTGATTTCTAAATGCTGATCTTTCGGGTTACTCTTATCAGTAGCAAGATAGACAGTACGGTGGCGAGAGAAACGATTGCCAAGGTCACAAATACTGCGGGTAATGACCATGCCTCTTTGACCCATCCAACCAGGTAAACAGCGAACGCCCCCACCCCGAAGGTAAGGATAAATTTTGTGCCGTAGGCGCTGTCTCTCACTTTGTCCGGGGTCAACTTGGCCACAAGGGTATTCTCGATCGGTTGCATGCCTAATAGAAAGAGCATGTAGCCCATGGTTATAAGCAAAAGGGAAACATCTGTCGTGTAGGCCATGGCTAAGGCCATAGGTAGGGCCAGCACGTGAAAGACGAGATATCCGCGACGGGGCTCAAACCGTTCAGCGGCGACGCCACCTAAGAACTGTCCAAACATGCCTACCATGAATACTGAGGATGAAAGCGCCGTAGCCGCCACATTCCTTGAGGCAGGCATCCACGGCAACCTGCTAATCCAATCGAGCAGCGCGGGGTTTCCAAGCTCAAGATAGGCGGGTAGAATTACGGTAACCGAGCGATAGGCAACACCCCCTAACATCATGCATATACATAATATGGCAAAGCTCAACATCAGCCTCATTGACCCCTGAGATTCGGTTTTTTCATTTCTTTCCGGTTCAATTACAGGGAGGAAGAGCATAATGACCGTGCCTGTGAGATTGAGACAGCCAAGGAAGATAAATGCCGTCTGCATGCCATAGAAATGGTTGATAATTCCCGCTAAAATGGGAGCCGCAGCCAGACCCGCATTGCCTGCCATGCCGTTATACCCTAAGGCCATGCTCATTTTGCTGATCCCTCTGGAGATCAGACCCAGACCAGCCGGGTGATATATACCCGAAAAGATTCCAACCCCTGCCAGGCAAAGGGAAAAAGCCCCGGGAGAGTCAATAAAGAATCCCGCGGCCAATCCGCACAACCCAGCACCTGTGTAGAAAAGAAGGAGGAGTGGCCTCGCCCCAATCCTGTCACTCACCATGCCCCATGGCAAAGCAGTGACGCCGAAAAGCAGGTACATCCAGAAGGAAAGTGCTAAGACATGGCTCAGATCCATGTCATACCTTCCCATAAGCGGCAAAACAAGGGCGGGAAACATCAGCATATTGAAATGGCTCATGAAATGGCCAAAGCAGGTTGTTGTCAAGATTTTTCGTTCATTTGGATTCATGGGGTTTTTTGTCATATTTTTTCTAAGGCCACAGGACGTTATAATCAGACTTTATTCCAGAGCCAGTTCTCTCCCAGTTTGAAGGTTTATTTTCAAAAATGCTCTACTATTTCTCTCTCAAATGCCAAGAAATACATATTCGCCAACTCCCATTTTGTCAAGGATTCTGAAGACCATATCCACGGAAACGTCAAAGTCATCTGCGGGATTGGTGGAGGACATCTTTTATGGGAAAGACCTCATCATTGACACTCAAGACAAATTTCTCTACACTCCTCCCCTAAGAAATTAGGAGGGAATAGCGTGAGCTTCAGTTTGGTGCAATCTGCATGTCCACTTATACAAAGGAATATGATGTAATCGTGGTGGGTGCTGGTCATGGTGGCTGTGAAGCTGCCCTGGCTGCCTCACGAATGGGGCACCCCACGCTTTTGCTAACCATTAATCTCGACCAAATCGCCGCCATGAGCTGTAATCCCGCCATCGGGGGATTGGCCAAAGGGCATTTGGTAAAGGAGATCGACGCCCTTGGCGGCGAGATGGCCAGGAACACCGACCAGACCGGAATACAGTTCCGGCGTCTCAATACGCGAAAAGGGTTGGCCGTACAGGGATCGAGATCACAAAACGACCGGGATCTTTACCGCAAACGTATGAAGTCGGTCGTTGAGGCACAACCCAACTTAGACATCCGCCAGGCCATGGTGGACTCTCTCCTGGTGGAAGATAGGCAGGTCCATGGGGTAGAAACCCATATCCATGAAAAATTCTTGTCTCGTACCGTCATTTTGACTACAGGCACCTTCTTGAGGGGGCTTATACACATCGGCCTCGATCATTTTCCCGCCGGCCGCATGGGAGATCCACCATCTGTTCGGTTAGCCAGACAATTGGAGTCTTTGGGTTTTGAGGTAGGAAGACTTAAGACCGGAACCACACCACGTCTGAACGGCAGGACCATTGACTACGAGGGCTTAACCATACAACCCGGGGATGAGAATCCGAGGCCGTTCTCTTTTACAACCACCAGCATCCCTCTCCCCCAGGTGCCCTGCCATATTACATACACCAGCCAGAAAACCCACGAGATTATCAGAGAGGGCCTGGACCGATCTCCCCTGTTCAGCGGCGTCATAAAAGGCGTTGGCGCAAGGTACTGCCCCTCCATTGAGGACAAGGTGGTTCGTTTTGCAGAAAAAGAACGCCACCAGATATTTCTTGAGCCTGAGGGCCTAAATACATCTGAGGTATACCCCAACGGCTTAGCCACGAGCCTGCCCGTAGACATACAGACCAAAATGATACGCTCCATCCCCGGTCTTGAGAGAGCGGAGATCGTGAGGACCGGCTATGCCATTGAATATGACTACATAAATCCCCTCCAATTAGAACCGACCCAGGAGACCAAATTGGTAAAGGGTCTTTTTCATGCAGGCCAAATAAACGGTACTTCTGGCTATGAAGAAGCAGCTGCCCAAGGGCTTATGGCCGGGATCAATGCTGTCTTGAAGGTGAGAGGAGAGGAGCCTTTGATTCTTTCCAGATCAGAGGCCTATATCGGTGTCCTGATCGATGACCTGGTCACCAAGGGAGCTACAGAACCACACCGCATGTTCACAGCCAGGGCAGAATATCGCCTACCTCTGAGGGAAGATAATGCCGATTTCAGGCTTAGGGATAAGGGACACGATTTAGGCTTAGTGTCTGATGACATCTATAAGAAGTTTTGCAGGAAGCGAGACCTGGTAGAAGACCTGCTCTTACGGTTACAAAAAATTAAGTTAC
>DAOVUP010000043.1 GCA_030632525.1 Desulfobacteraceae bacterium
CAAGATAAAATTCAGATATTCAGGCAGTTCAATAATAACTGTCTATACCGACAATGTAGATTCTGTGCGGAAAACAATGAAAAAACTTGTTGAGCTTGGTAAAGAGGGAATAGCTATTTCGGGGCAGGACTATAATTCAAAGACAGAATTCCTTTTTACGGAATTGAATAAAATAAAACCTGAAATGATTGAAGAAGCAACAAAGAATGCCCGGGAAGTAGCTGAGAGATTTGCAAAGGATTCTAAGAGCAAATTAGGCAAGATCAAGCACGCAAGACAGGGTCAGTTTTCTATTAACAATAGGGATAGCAATACTCCATACATAAAGAAGGTGAGAGTTGTCTCCACGGTGGAGTACTATTTATCAGATTAACCCTGCAAAAGGACGTTCGGACATTCCAGGAATTTAGTTGAAATGAAAAAACCTATCTTTCAGCTTATCCTAATCTTATCCTTTATCTCCCTTTGCCTGGGAGGATTTTTCCTCACGAAACATATACTCCAACTTCCGTTCAGGTCTACAAATGATGCCCTACATAAAGAAGGGGCGGCCGTGACCCTCGATTTTCTGATTCCCGGCGGCACCTATCTTGACGAAAAGGTCACGATCGGTGAGGTAATCAAAATCGGGCTGGAGAAAACCAGTAACCCTTTTGAAAAGGCCCTCCAACCCCTTTCCGAACTGATTCCCCCCGGATACAGGTATCTCGGAGATTTACTCCTCTTTTTCTTCTGGACTCTCTCTTTTCTGACCTTTTTCAGGGTTTTCACTTTTATGGGTTATGGCCGGGCCCTCAGGGTCAGTCTATTCTTGGGGGGTGTCACTTATTATTTTATGCCTGATTTTTCGCCTGGATCAGGAGAAGATATCCTTTTTGTTGGTTTTCCGCTCCTGATTATAGTTTTCAGGTTCTATCTGGTTCGAAGGAAGAGGGCGAAGAAAAATGGCCAATAAATCCTTTAAGGTCATTACCCTCGGTTGCAAGGTAAACCAGTATGAATCCGCATATTTGAAGGAGACATTGGCAGGGGCCGGTTGGGGCCAGGCAGGCAGGGATGAGAGGTGCGACGTAGTCATAGTCAATACGTGTATCGTAACACAAAAAGCTGCTCACCAGTCGAGACAGGCAATCAGAAAGGCGATCAGGGAAAATCCCGGCGGATATATTGCAGCTGTCGGTTGTTATGCACAGGCCTTACCCAAAGAAATATCCCAAATTGAGGGGGTTGGCCTGATCGCGGATAACAGGATGAAGGCGGATATCCCTCATTTTCTTATAAAAGGGGGGGCATCATCTAAGACAACGGTTTTACTAAAGCGGTATGAAACCGAGTCCCCATTCGATTTTCTTGATATCAGATCTTTTCCGAATCGAACAAGGTCCTATCTGAAGATCCAGGATGGATGCGAATCTCTTTGCAGCTACTGCATCGTACCTTTCACCAGGGGGCCTTATAGAAGTCTTGCCCCGGAAAAAGTTCTTCATATGTTGGAGGTCCTTTCCGGCCAGGGTTATAAGGAGGTGGTTTTTACAGGGATCCATCTCGGCAAGTACGGGGTTGATTCAAGGGGCGATATTGATCTTGTGTCTTTGCTTCAAATGGTGGGAAGGGAAGGCTATCCCCTGCGTATAAGGTTGAGTTCCATCGAACCGAATGAGATTGAGATGGGGCTTATAGAAATGGCGGCATCAGAAAGATGGCTCTGCCGGCATTTTCACATTCCTTTACAAAGTGGTGATGACCGGGTGTTGAAAATGATGAATCGTAACTATACTACCCGGGAGTTTGCTGAAGTTATTGAGGCAATTTACTCTAAGATACCCCATGTGTGCATCGGTGTCGATATTATGTCCGGATTTCCCGGAGAGGATTCAAAGGCCCACCGGAACAGTTGTTCCCTTATCAAGGATTTACCTCTTTCCTATCTGCATGTGTTTCCCTTTTCACCCCGACCGGGTACTGCCGCTGATAGATTCAAGGGGAGGGTGGATCCAGGAGTCATAAAAAAGAGGGCTGCGGAGTTAAGAGATTTAGGAGCGAGAAAACGGAACTTATTTTACCAAGAGTGCCTGCAAGAAGAATTCCAGGTGCTCGGGGAAGGCTGGGATTCTGAAAAACCGGGGGTAATGAAGGGGAGGAGTGATAACTATCTGCCGGTTCTTTTTCACTCAGATCACATCAGAGAGAACCAGTTTGTTCAGGTGCTCATGGAGCGGGTCGAAGGAAGCATGGTAATAGGTTCTGTCTTATGATGCACTTCCCATTCACACCCTACTTTGCCACCGCCCTTATGTTTAACACGATTTTCTCGACTACTTCATGTTCACCCTTCATGATAACAAGAGATATGCCGTTTTTACCCGCAGGGATTGGGCCGGGATAGATCCCCTGTCCCTTTTTATCAAGCACTACTTCTCTTATGGGGGTAAAGGCCACTAAGTTGGTTGGAAAGATCTCTTTTGAAAATAGTTCTCCGGGGGCAATGAGGTCGGGTGGGATGGAGCTCTTTATGGTAGCGGGGTCGATCCCATAAAAAACGAAACCTCCATAGGGCTGGCCCTTATAAATATAACGTGTCTTATTCCAGTCAATCTTAAGACTCTTGTCGGTTTTGTTCATAACTGACAGGCGGAATGAGACAAAGAATTTTTTATCCCCCTTGAGTGGCTCAAATCGGACCCCAAAAGACTCATTTCCCCCTTTTTGAACAGATGGACTGCTGATCCAATTCTTGATTTTCTTTGTTGGTGCGCACGCAGTTAATAAGATTAAAAGAAAAAGAACACTCCAGATCTTTATTTTCATGGTTCTACCCCCTTTTCTTAAATGAAATCTATTCTTTTTTCTTTTCTCCCATAGGAATTACAGGTTCTACTACTTTAACCGGAACCTCGAGGGTTCTTTTCATAATTCCCAATAACCCAGATCCAATCTCGTCTACCGGAAGGTACTCTACTTTCGGGTTCTGCAACTTCCCTGTTACCTTCATCGCAATAGATATTAATGTATCGTCAAGCAGATATCCTACTATCGGAAGTATTCTTATGATGCGGTCCACTGTCTTAAATGGAGCGGCAAAGACTTTAAGATTTAATTTGTTTTCTAATAAGTCAATATCACCATGGCCGGCCAGGTTCATGGAAGAGCCATCTACCAGCGCCTTTTCCACATGAATCTTGCCATCCTGAAGATTACCTTCAGCAGTTATCGAATTGTAGGCGAATCCTTGACCTGCAAGGTTAGGGAGCTTTCCAGTGAATATCTCGGTGACATTGAGAAGGGAAAGTATTCTTGCCATTAACGGAGCGCGATTGATGCGGCCATCCTTAGCAGTAAATTTATAAGGTCCATGGAGAGATTTAATCAATTGGGTGCCCATCCCTTCACCTTTTATCTCGCTTTCGAAATCGAGAGTCCCGTCTATTGCTATCCTTTCCTTAGACAGACAGGTAATGGTCTCTGTCAGCGGCAGTTTTTTGGCAAGCAATTTGAAATCCAGGACTATTCCCATTGGGGATATGTTCAAAGTCCCTGGCGTGGAAATACCGCATAAATTACCCTTGGTGACTGTAACATTAACTGTGTCACCTTTTGCAGATATGTCGCAGTCAAAAGGTTCCCATCTGAATTCCCTGTATGTGAGGGAGTTTAATTTGACGTGGGTAGTACCTTTTACCGGCAGGGACCATCTGTTTTCATTCCTTTTGACTTTAGTTTCTTTGCCCTTTTTATCAAACGCGTTAATGATGTCCCCCAGGTCAAAGTCATCGGAAGAGAGGTCCAGGTTGAATATGATACCCTGTTCTGACAGGTCTAAGGTACCGGTTGCGCTGATTTGGGTGTCGTCTACGACAAGGTCCGCCGATTTTAAGATAACCCTCTGTTGGCCGGCCTCAATAGCGAAATTCTTTAACATTGCCGGAAGGTTCAAATTGTGAAAAGCGATGTTCCCACCCTTAAGGTGCCCTTCGATCGTGGTTTCAATTGCGCTGCCCGGTATGATACGGGCCCACAGATTACCCTTGATCCATCCGTTCAAGAGCCTGTTCTTGGGTAAGAAGGAATCCAGACTAGTCTTGTCCAGATTTCCGCTAAATCTTATGGAGACGGCATCCTCCTGGATATTGCAGCCAAAGGAAGCATCTGATTTGTTATCTTTGATAGTTAGGTTGTCAATTTTGAGCATCCCCGGGGTCTTGAGCGCACTCAGCGAAATATCAAGTCCTTTTGCGGCGAAGATATTGCCCTTAAACGATGTTTGAGTTCCTTTATCCCAGAGAAGATGGGCCTTTGAAATGGTCACCGGAGATATGGCCCTGATGTCCTCCGGTAGATTGATAAGTTCTGAAGTTGACCGGATTGCCTTCACGCCCATGTTGCCTTCAAAGGTTGCTTCCAGCCTGCTCAGGCCCTCCATATAGCCTTTTGCTGCTGCCGACACGTCTAAGTTGGCATCGAGAATGCCCACCCTGGCGTCTTTGAAGATGAGCTTCTGGGGATTTGCCACCACTCTTCCCTCTGTCACAGTTAGTGGGCCGGGCAGCAGGGTTGAACTCAGGGTAAAGTCTTTGATTGCGCATTCGCTCTTGAATTGCCACGTCTTTGGCCTCAAGAGGGTGCCTTTGAAATCTAATGTATTCAGTGTAACAAGGCCTTTCAGACTCTCTATGTCTTTTAGCGCTTCTTTGGCTCCGGTAAAGGAAGAAACCCAAGGGTAAATTTCGTCCAAAAGGATATTAGCCTTAGCCGATTCAACCTCCATATATAGATCTTTACGCCAGTCCAACATCCCCGAAACCCCGGAAAAGGATGTCTTCCCCAACTTGCCAGCCAAACCCCCTACTTTGACCACGTTATTGGCATAAGAGAAATGGGTTCCCATGATTTCAACAGGATATGGAATTTGCCGGTATTTTGCACGCAGGTCGAATGCAGAGGCCTCCACACGCGGTATGATCGATGAAAGGGTTTCGCCTAAAATTAACCTGGCCGTGACATTTCCTTTTATGTCATCAATGCTCCTTAACTCTCGTAACAGTGACTCGTTCTTGATCAGGTTTTTTAAGATTGAAAGGGTCTGCGTCAGGTCGGTCTTTAGCATAATATCTAAACGGAACAGATCATTTTTTTCTCCCAGACCCAATCTCAAATTACCCTTGCTTCCGAAAGTCTTCCCGAGTCTGGTCTGAAGGTGTTTCCCATTGAGTATCCCCTCTGAAATAAGGGCTTCCCCCTTCACTTCATCTAGATTTAGATCTATTCCCGGTATGTAGATCTTTCCTTCAAGCATCCTCCCCTTGATAAGGATATTCTCCAGCTTTCCCAAATCATCCAACGACTTTCCATTACTTTCTAAACTTATCAGCGGGATATTTCCTCCTTTTATAATGGCAAAAATATCCTGCACCTCAGAGGTATCTCCCCCCATTGAGAGCGCAACTTCACGTAGGGAAGGAACATCGACCTCTTTCCCCTCGAGTCTTAGACTGACTCGAGGTGTCGATTTATCCATTTCAAACTCCCCGGTAAGATCGAGACGGGGATAATCAAGATTCAGATCCAAGATAGAGATCGAGGTTTTATCCTCGGCGATATTCAGTGTCCCATTTATATTCACGTTTTTAAAAACCACTTCTTGACTTTTATAGGCCAGGGGCAGGAGCGGGATAGAGCCCTTTATTTTTGCCTCAAGATCCTTCATAGATTCGGTCTTAAAGGCGATGTTCAGATTTACCTCTGAATCTCCCACCTTTAACGCGTCTTTGGGAAGGATGTAGTCGGGTAATTTATGTGGTCTGAGACAGATGAGATCTATTCGTCCATCACCCTTGAATGTCGTTAGGTCTAACTGGCTTTTTAGAGAAAGACCTTTCCAGAGGTTGGATTTGCAGGCCAGGTCAATTTTGAGTTGTTTTGACATATCCATCTGGATATGAATATCGTTAAACCATAAGGACGGGGTTTCTCCCTTGACAAGGTTAACCTTTCCATTTTCCATACGGAGAGAAAGACCTTCAGACTCCGAAATAATCGGCGCTAAGAGAAGGCTCAGCTTTTCCCGGAGATCTTTTTGATCAGATGAGTCAGGGGTCTCCTTTACATCATCTTTTGATTGTGGGAGATTTATGTTGATCTCCGGTGATTCGGCTTTAAGCACTGCAATTTGCAGCTTTCCTGACAGGAGAGGCCATATCTTAGGATAAATTATCAGTGATTCAATTTCTGCCGAGACCTTCCCTGCAACCAAGAGACTTGCTTTACGAATCTCAGCGTGAGGACGTGGAAAAAAAAAGAAATCAACCGCTGCAAATTCGACCTGCCCACCTGCTTTGCTTGAGAGATGGGTCACGATTTCTTTCTTTACAAAATCGGATTCGATAAACTTAGGCGCAACCAGGATCAGGGCCACCACAAGGAGCAGGAGTAGCAAAATGCTTCCCGAGATCAGAAGGAGAATTTTCTTTCGTTTTTTCATGGGAATGATAATTTTCAGAGATGTTACCCAATCTCTCTGTAATTGAATATCTTTGGTTGATTAGTGGCGTAAAACTTTACAGGATTGCCCAGGTCATCAACAACGTAGATATTCACAATGTCGCCATCCGTAGTCTCAGGCCCTTCAGATTTTGTTGCTTCTGCAAATCGCCTGGCCAGTTCCCATATGGAGATCTCCGATGTTATCGGCTGGGCCTTTTGACCAGGGAAATAGTCAGTTGCCCATTGGGAGTTTTCTCGTTTTTGAAAGTGAACCCGAAATCCTTTCAGCCTCCTCACCCAACCGTCATCAATTACCTTCATGGCTTCAACCAATTTCATCTCTGGACTCCTCTATTCCTAAGTTGTCAAAAAGTGCTGCACCACAGTTCCCGGAATCCCCCTGATATAAGTGAACATCCTGCTGGGGAAAGGCAATAGCAATTCCTTCATGGTCAAAACGCAGCTTTATCTTCTCTAAGAGATCGCAACGGGTTCGCCAGTAGTCTACATTTTTGGCCCAAGACCGGGCCGTAATTTCAACACAGCTCTCAGCTAAATTTAATACGTAGACTCTCGCCGCAGGCTTATTCAGTACCCTGGGTTCCTCGGCAAGTATTTCTGACAATGTTTTCTTGGCCTTTAAAAGATCGGAGCTGTAGCTGATACCGATGACGAGTTTAATCTGTCTGCTGGCCGTGAAGTGGTAGTTGGTAATTGGTGCTTTGAGGATAAGAACGTTGGGAATAAACACGGTCTTTCCGTCAAAAGTCTTCAGCCGGGTGTGAAAGAAATCAACGCCTTCGACTCTCCCGAGGAATTTCCCGGCCTTAATCATGTTACCTGTTTTGTAGGGAAGGTGCGGGATGTAAGGGCGAAACAGAATGATCAAGAGGGCTGAAGCCAGGATGGCGGCCCCCGCCGCGTTAAATAGGAGAGTCTCCTCGATGCCGAGATGGTTCAATGCGGCTGCCATAACGAGGAGTAACAACATGATGTAGAAGATGTTCGTTGCCATGGATACAAATGCTTCTTTGAGCCGTAACCGTTGAAGGGTAAGCCTGAACAGCTTGGCTAACAATTTCGCGGCAATCAGACCCGCTACCAGGACAATTAGGGCCAGGATTATGTCGTCTCCGTATTGCGTTATCAAATCGCCGAACTCTTTAAAATTATCGACTTGTTTTGTCAGATTCTTTTGCATCCTTGCCTCCCTATGGGGTGTAATTAACGGCTGCTGCTAATATTGCAATTTGGGTTTTGCGTAAACCCTTAGTCCTGATTTCGGATTCCGGATATAGGTTTGACATTGTATGTCGGAACATTTGTAGCCGTCAAGTCAAGGTCCTTAAGTATTTCAGAAGAATTGTTAATGACAGGGTTATAATATCTATGAGTTTGGCGGACCAAAAAAAATCATCAAGGTGAGAGAAATGGGGCGGGACCAAAATCGTGCCTGAATCACGCCAAGGCGTGATTTTCGTTCAGGCATTAATTATCTTTCCCTTTCATGTCGATAACCGGCAGGGCTTCCACACCGCTCTTGTCAATTGTTAGAAAAATATTTCCATCCTCATAGCGGTCAATCTGGTTAACGGGGATAGAGATATCCTTTTTCCCCCATAGATGTCCTTCCAGCAGTATAAGATGGGTAATACGTCCGGTTTTTTTCTCCACAAGGAAATCATCTACCTTGCCTGCATGTCCGTCTTTGGCGAAAACCTTGGCTCCTTTGTGAACAATAAGCCCAACGGC
>DAOVUP010000189.1 GCA_030632525.1 Desulfobacteraceae bacterium
AGATCATACAACACAAGTCTACTTTTGGGAAAGCCCATGAAATAGCTCTCACTGGTAACAGACGCAATTACCAATTCCTGAAAACCGTCATCATCCAGGTCAGCTATCTGATAACCCACCACGGTGCCCGATAATTTCTGGGAGGTCCACTGGGAGTGTAAGGCTGTACCGTCCCAATCCATAAAAAGAACCTTGCCGCTTGTAAACCAGCGTACATCCCCGAAAATTCGAGCAACCTTTGAATCGTTCTTACAGACGACTATCTCCTGTTTTCCATCGTCGTTCATATCAACCAGGAAGATAGGCGATGGAATAAAGATGCGCACGCCCGTATCAATCATACGGTTAATATCTGTAACCAAATCCACCATGAAGGTCAGGCTACCGCCAAAATAGTCGCCGCTTTTCCAGAGCAGCTCCCCTTTTGGACCGTACACAAGGAGATGTTCATAAGGGCCTAACATGGTGGTGTATATTAGGCCTTTACCTGTCAGATCGTTCTGTACGAAATTGAACACGTTCCCATACCGAGGGAGATTTAATGGGCCGGTGGAAACAAACCCGTTTCCCTTACGGGTTAAGATCTGTACATTTCCTCTGTAGGAACTATCGACACCTCTCTTTTGTCCAACAAGGGTTTTCCCCTTTCCAGGCAGGTCAACAACCCGGAAAAGCCAGCTCTCTCCGCTTGATATTTTCTTGAACTTACCGCCATCCCATTCCAGAACCAGGGAGGATACGGTTGTGCTCAGATTGCTCACATATATCTCGGCACGTCCATTGCCGTCTAAATCGGCAACGCTCACGTAGATATAATTCGATGCCCAGGTTTCTTCAATTTTCTTGAACTGAAAAAGCCTGTTCTTACGCCATTTGTACACATAGATCGTATCTCTGTCGATAATAACCACTTCATTCTTCCCGTCCCCATCCAAATCCCCCACATCGAGGCCCCTGATCTCTAATTTAAAGCGCTGAACAAATGAGGGTTTCTGTAGTGAGGCGCCTGCCTTTTCTCCCACCGCAATAAGAGCACCGCCTTCCTTTTCCTCTCTTTCATAGACACGGCCCGGTCTGTAGATCTCTTTACCCATGATCTTGGCGTTTATGTTTTCGGCGAACTGGTTGACTGTGGGAATCACCCCGTCCATCCCTTTTGACTGGTCAAAAGCCGTGACTAATTCATCTGATTTAGCTACATCCAATATTTTTGCATCAATACTTACACTATCCCCAAAGACAGTGAGGCTTCCCAAGATCACGTAGTCAGCCCCTAATGCCTTGCCTATCATAAGGGCCTTTTTTTTGTTCAGCGGACCTGGCACCTTGGCTGCCTCTTTTTTCACCGCTTCTTCCTCTATTACCTCCACCTTCTCTTTCCAGGCCAATCTCGAGCTGAGCATATCTACTATGCCTTTACGCAAAAAGCTAAGATCACGGTCAGCATTCATGGTAAACGGGAGGATAGCTATCTTCTTAGGGGCCTCGGCCGCGTGTGAAAAAACCCCGAAAAAGATTAGGATAAACGAAATAGTGAAGATAAATGACAAAACGGTTGCTCTTGTTTTCATGACTCTCCTTATTTGAGGCCTCGTTAAGTGGTTAAGCCCTGCCTCAGGCGGGACTTAACTGTTTGACGATCTCTGTATTAAATCTTAAGAAACCGTTTACAAGTTCACAGGTTCCTCGCCTGCGGGGTCTTCGACAGGATTCAAAGGTTGTATTCTCATAACCATCCGCTATTTTGTAAACGTTTTGTGCAGAATTATGAGTCCCCTTGCCCATAGTTTTTTTTCTTATTTGGCTACAGAATCTGGGCCTTTTTTTGCGTCAGTTACGTAGACCTTCATAAAGGCAACCAAAGGGGGCGGTCCCGGAGTCATGCCATGCATGCGGGTCAGGGCACTCTCTTTACCTCTTACATCGCATCTGACTTCCAAAAGGTTACGATTTTTCTGTCCATCCCACTGTTTTTCGGCCCTGCCTCCAAAAGCCAATCTAAATCTGTAACCATTCTTGACCCGCATTCGATGTAGAGATCAGCGGTTGAACCAGGGCTCAGAAGCAATTTTTGTGAGGTAAACATGAATATGAACAGGGAAAAACCTGCCCGAGGCCAAAATGTCCCACCGGGCGCAGCGGTTGTTCAGGTGAAACATGACAGGCACTATCAGGCCTTTACGGCACGCAGGGGGATGGAAGCAGTGCCTTCAAGCCTGAAGGGCCGTGATGAGGACCTCGCGCTGATTGATCGATTTCTAATGCCAATGTCTATTGTAACATGTTTGCTCGGTATAGGCTCCGGGCTCCTCACCTGCTTTTTGGTTTGGTGAGGGGTTATCAAAGGGAAAAGATAAAGGAGAACATAAGATGCTAAGAGAAAAAATGTCGTATGCAATTCGAGTTTGGCGTTACTACGGATTATACCACCAATGTATATTCTTGGCCTTGACTTTGGGCGTGGTTGCATGGATCGCCTTAGCTTGTTCATCGGTCTAAGCTCAAGATCACAGACCAACAGGTCCCCCTAATAATGTCGACGACCAGATGGAGGTTTTGACGGAAGGCTGGAGTTGTCACCGGAGCAGGAAACCAAGGTTTGCCCTGTTATTGAACAATCCTGCGAAAAGCGACATGCCCTGCTTCAGCAATACCGTTGGAAAGGGAAAGATGCCCGTAGAGACCTTTTTAACGACTTAAAAACCCTTGATACGGAAGTAAGAAACCAGCTCGTATACATCCTTACAGCCGATCAAATGGAAACCTACGCGAAGCTTCGGGAGGAAGACCGGACGGCCATGCGCGAGCAAATAAAAAACCGGAGAGGAAGGCCCTTTTGATTCGGTCTCCAAATGTCCTGGCCTGCTTGTTTTGCTTCTTGATGCTGTTGGATTCGTGCAATCCGGGACTGAAACGGGTGGTGGATGAAGCCTTGGCCGGCAATTTCACCATAAAAGATGCCTGGCAGGTTAAGATAGGCCAAGGCGTTGGCGGTCCAGGCCGGTGCGGTTCTCTATCCGGAGGTAACCCGGACATAGGTCTCCCCGCCGACCTTCTGGCAAACCGGCCGGATATTCGAGCATCCGGCCTGAGGCTTCGAGCCGCTGACTGGCAGATCAATCCTTCATTCTTTGTCTGGAAAATCCAACAGATGGATAAAGGAAACCTTCAATCGAGCTAAGGGTCAAAAACTGCCTATTTTTCCAATTCCTCCTTAACGGCAAGGCCTATCTTTTCCAGTGTGTAAGGCTTTTTTATGTATTTGCCTGCTCCCAATTCCTGGGCAAAGTCTACCTCTTTTGTCTTGGCATACCCACTGGCGATGATCGCTTTCTGCTTGGGTCGTATCTTTATGATTTCCTCATAGGTCTTCCGACTATTGATCCCCTTGGGCATGACCATGTCAAGGACGATCAGCTCCACAGGATGTTCTTTCACATACTCAATGGCCCCTCCCCCGCTTGAAACAGATTCGGCATTATAACCCAGCCTGGCAAAACCCTCTTTTGTCTGTTTTAGGGCATAACATTACATCCGGGTTTTTTTCGTCAAACTACACCACTGGCTCCTGCTCCAGCCTTTCCTTGGGTAGAATAACTTTGAACACCGATCCTTTACCCAGATCGCTCTTCACAATTACCCGACCGCCGTGGGCTTCCACTATGGCCTTGACCGTGGCAAGCCCAAGGCCAAAACCCTCCTTTGTCTCAGCGCCTTTTCCACGATTAAAGCTCTCAAAGATATAGGGAAGGTCCTGGGAATCAATGCCTATCCCCTCGTCCTTTACCTTGACAATGACCTCCTTATCAGTTTCATGGGTTGATATTGTAATGGTGCCCTCGTTTTTTGAGAACTTCAAGGCATTATCCAGCAGATTGGTAAAGACCCGGCGCAGGCGATTGGCATCAGCCTCGATAATCGGTAATTCCTCTTCATTCTCAAGTTCTAAATTGATTCCCGTCTGTTTTGCCTTCACCTGATAGGCATCAAACAGCTCCATCAGTTCCTTATCTAAAGAGGTGGCGCCGAACTCTAACTTTAACCTGCCTGTCTGTAAACGGGAGAATTCAAGGAAATCATTGACGAGAAACGACAATTTTCCTGTCTCATTTTTCATAATGTCGAGATATTTTATCTTTTTCTCCTCATCGAGGCTTGACCTCTTTTTTATCAGTCTGAGAACAAACCCCCCGATAATGGTCAGAGAAGATTTTATGTCATGGGCGAACATTGAAATGAGGTTGGCCTTTTCCCGTTCTAAGGCCTTTAAATGGGAAATGTCCTGAAAGGCTTCCA
>DAOVUP010000010.1 GCA_030632525.1 Desulfobacteraceae bacterium
CAGATGAGAGAAACCGGCAAATTTTTTGCCATCGACGAAGATGGGGCGGTCGTTAATACCCCTGCGGGCGCCTTGATCAGAAAACTGTCCATGACCTTCTATCCGCAGGACATGCAGCCACTGTGATCATCGATAAGCAGCCTGAAGATTGCCGTGGGGACGAAGAGCTCACTCACCGGGACGATCAAGGAGGTGAACGCGTGAGGATCTGCAGCGCAGAAATACTATTAAACAATTTAAAGTACACTTAAATCGAAATAATTTATCACGCTGTGCGCTATAGATTTGAAAATATTCGAAGGAAAAAATATGAGAAAGGCAATGCAGGAGCAAATGGTGTACTTGAAAGGGATACAAACAAAAGAGGCAAAGAGATGAGACTGAAAGGGAAAGTAGCGCTCATAACAGGAGGAGGCACGGGCATAGGAACTGCAATCGCGAAGCGGTTTATTGCGGACGGAGCAAAGATATGTATCACCGGCCGACGCCAGGCAGTGCTTGACAAGGTGGCTCAATCATTACCCGCAGAGACGGTAGCGACATGTTCAGGGGATGTTTCAAAGTACGGGGACATCGAGCGTATGGTTGAGATGGCACTGAAATTTGAAGGCAGGCTCGATGTGCTGGTGAACAATGCAGGCATCGATCCGGGTGGGACGATTACCGATATGGATCAAGAAATCTGGCGAAGGGTTATCGAAGTGAACCTGACCGGTTCTTTTCTGACCATGAAGGCATCCATACCGCATATGATTAAAGGGGGAGGCGGATCTATCATCAATATTTCTTCCTTGGGTGGATTACGTTGCCTGCCGGGTATGCCGGCCTACTGCACGTCAAAAGCCGCTCTCAATATGCTGACGAAACAAGCTGCTTTAGATTATGGACCATTTAAGGTCCGCTGTAATGCCGTCTGTCCGGGGGCGACCAGAACGGAGATGCTGGAGGAGGCACTCAGCCCGCTTACAGAGACACTCTCAACGGACGTGGATGGGGTTTTCGCCTGTATATCATCCAACGTGCCCCTTCGCCGGGTCGCGACTCCCGATGAGATATCCGGTATTTGCAGTTACCTGGCAAGTGATGATTCTTCTTTTATGACGGGATCCGTTCTTCTGCTTGACGGTGGCGCATCTGTGGTTGATGTGTCGGGAGCTGCACTCAGCAGTGCGGGTGTCAATTGGGGGGTCACGTAAATCCTATCCGGACACTACTAATATAAATTGAAAAGACCACAAGGTATAGCAGCAGAGATCTTGAGAGATAAACCAAGGGTACCGGGTCACACACAAATTTAGTAATTGTTGGTGCCTTTTGTGCGGTGTCCGCTGAAAGTGGGGTGTAATGGAAGGCTCAAGGCCAATAACCCCTTTAAGAAAGGAGGTGCAAATATAAAAGAGAAAAAGAGGGACGAGATGCGTAACAGAGGATTCAAAAACAGAAAAGGAGGGATAAAATGAAAAACAAAGTATTGCTTGGGTTGCTCGTGGTTACGGTAGCTGTGGTGTTTCTGGTCGGTGTTTGTGCCACAAATTCACTGGCCAAGGACAAAATCGTTGTTGGTATGGCAAGACCTATCTCCGGTTGGATGGCTGTGATTGGAGACTCGGCATTCAGACCGGTCTATGAGACATGGGTTAAAGAGGTCAATGCCAAGGGTGGGATATATGTGAAGGAATATGGCAAGAAGTTGCCCATAGAGCTATTGATATATGATGATAAAAGTGATGTGGGCACGATGACGCGGCTGACGGAAAAATTGATAGTCCAGGACAAGGTTGACTTTCTGTGGCCCGCCTGTGGCACCGCCTTTGTCTTTGCCCAAGCCCCTATAGCCAATAAACATGGGTATATTCTCTTGACAGCCGAGGGTGGAGCCACGCAGGTCAAGGAGATGCTTAGGAGCCTACCCTATGTATTCGTCGGCCTGAGTTTTTCCGATTGGTACCAGCTACCGGTCTTTGCTGAACTTCTCGGCGAAAAGGGCGCGAAGACGGCATACATAATGTACGTTGGTGACCTCTTCGGCATAGAGTATTCCGGTGTGGCGGGTATTGAATTTCCGAAGCATGGAATTGATATCGTTGGTATTAGCAGTGTTCCACCTGGAGCTAAGGATCTATCACCCATAATCAAGAAGGCTAAGGCATCTAATGCCGATGTCTTTTGCTGTTTTGGCTATCCCGACCAGGTTCTGCCTGCTACCGGTACGTCAATAGCACTTGGCTTTAACCCTAAGGCTTGGATAGGCGGCCCCGGAGCCAATTTCGGGTTTTACCATACCACCTTTGGTCCGGCGGTGGAGGGAGTAATGGGTTTTACTTCTTTTAGCCCCAAGCAATCCGCGGCAGCCAAAGAATTAGCCGATAAACTTTACGCTGGCAAGCCCGAAGAAATCCAAGATTTCTGGGGACACCCCCTCTATTGGGCTTCGCTGGAATTTTGGAAGCAGGCTATCGAGAAGGCCGGAACCCTGGACCAGAAAGTGATCAGGGATATCATGGCTACACAGAAGTTCAAGACGGTACTGGGACCGACTTGGTTTGAGAACGGACTTATGGCCAAAGAGTGTCATACCGGTGAGATTGGTCAGTGGCAAAAGGGGATGTTTGAAGTCGTCGGCCCCAAGAAACATGCTACCGCAAAGTTTGTCTACCCTAAGCCGCCGTGGCCAAAGCCAAAACCGAAGAAGTAGACGTTGAGTTTAGGAGTTTAGTAGGAGTAATAGTAAGCAGGCTGTCTCAAAGAGTGCAAACATCCCGCGCCTTTTGGACAGCCTGCAGTCGTAATTGGCAAAGCTTAGGAAGCTATTATAATGATTGTAACATTCCTTGATATAGTAATTGCGGGTTTGCTGATGGGCGGCATCTACGCCCTGATCGCCGTGGGGCTCAGCCTACAGTATGGTGTTGCCCGGGTGCTGAACATATCTCATGGCGAATTCATTATGATCGGGGCTTTCGGCACCTGGATGCTGTATAAAATGGTTGGCATTAACCCCCTCATTACCCTCGCCATGTGCGGTCCTGTTCTATTTTTGATAGGTTTTTTCCTTCACAAAACGCTCTTCAGGAGCCTACTGGCCTCTTCAGCATCAGCGGATATCTTTGAGGCCAAATCCATGTTAGCCTCTTTCGGTCTTCTCTTCATCATTCAAAATATAGCCATATTAACATGGGGTGCTGACATAAAGAGTTATTCCTATTTAAATTATGGGGTCAATCTGGGGGGAGCGTTATTTGCCGCCAATCGCCTGGTAACCCTTTTGTTTGCCGTCGTCATAAGTACAGCCTTCTATCTCTTTTTGGCCTTTACCCGCCTGGGAAAAGGTATTCGGGCAGCGGCCCAGGACCCGAGGACCGCGGGGCTCATGGGCGTAAACATCAACCAGGTACTTGCTTTATGCTTTGGTTTTGGAGCTGTGATGGCTGGTCTTGCCGGCGGACTGTTAAGCATGTGCTACCCTATTACGACAACGATGGGTATGGAATATACGATTATTGCTATCATCGTGGTCGTGTTGGGCGGGTTGGGCAGTATCGTGGGTAGTTTTATCGGGGGTTTCTTGCTGGGTATTATCGGCAGCATCGTAACCTATATAGAGCCTGGCTTGGCAATGGTCTCCTACTATGTCATCTTCATAGTTCTGCTCCTGGCGAAGCCAACAGGTATTTTAGGGAAATAGAAAATGGATATTACCACACTGACATCTAAAAAGTCCTTGGTATGGTGGGTAATTATTCTCATCATATTCATACTATTAGCCTTTGTACCCCTCTATGCCCCGGGTTATGCTGCTATATTACTAATCAGCATCCTTATGTATGTCATCCTGACCGTAAGCTGGGTTATGTTCTCCGGATCTACCGGTTACATGTCCTTGGCGCCGGCCGTGTTTTTTGGAGTCGGCATATATGCTTCCGCTATAATAGGGGGGAAATTACCCTTTCCGATCGTTGTTGGCATTGGTGGTCTGGCCAGTTTCTGCCTTGCCCTGCTCGTCGGCGCCCTGACACTGAGGCTCAGGGGCATCTATTTTGCCATATTCACGTTTGGACTCGTTATGCTCATGGCGCATTCTCTCCTGTTCTGGGAGCTTCACGTAACGGGCACGCGTGGCAGATTTGTTATAGTCATGGGTTACAATACTATCTATTACTACCTGCTCGGCATTTTTGTGTTATTATTGCTTACCGCCTACCTTATCAATCGCTCCAGATTTGGGTTGGCCTTGCAGAGTATCGGTCAGGAAGAGGACGCTGCGGCCCACACCGGTGTGAATGTAACGATGCTGAAGGTTACCACCTTCGCCATCAGCGCCTTCTTCATGGGGGCGGCCGGGGCCGTCATGGCGACAAAATGGACCTATATTGACCCATTTATCGCCTTTAATCCATTTTATTCCTTTATGCCGGTGGTGATGGCCATTTTTGGCGGTATGGGGCAACTGTTCGGCCCTATCATTGGCGCGGTTATTTTAACCTATTTGGAAGAATTTCTGATAACCAAGTTCGCGGAATTATATATGCTCATTTTTGGCACCATATTAGTTATTGCCATATTATACCTGCCCGATGGATTGGTCGGATTGATACAAAAGATGTGGAACCGATATTCAGAGAGGAAACATGCCGATACTTGAAGGTAAAGGAGTAACCAAGTATTTTGGAGGACTGGTCGCTGTATCCAATGTGGATTTCAAGGTGGAACAAGGTGAAGCCCTGGGCCTGATTGGTCCCAATGGAGCCGGTAAAACGACGCTTTTTAATTTAATATCGGCTGCTCTTGTTCCCAAACCAGGGACAATAAGATTTAAAGGCGAAAACATTACCGGCTTGAAGCCGTACAAAATCTGCAGGATGGTAGTGGCGAGAACCTTTCAATTAGTTAAAGTTTTTGCCGACATGCCGGCCCTGAGTAATGTCATACTGGGCTCTTATTTTGGGATGTCACCCGGTATGTCATCAAAGGATGCTGTTCGAGAAGCCACTGAGTTATTGGAGTTTGTCGGGTTATCAGCAGTGAAAGGGACCCCGGCTAAAGACCTGACCTTGGCCAACCAGAAGCGACTTGAAGTGGCAAGAGCGTTGGCAACCAATCCCGAACTATTATTGCTTGATGAAATGATGGCGGGGTTAAACCCCACCGAGGTAGGCCAGGCGATGGAATTGGTAACCAGGATTCGGGATAAGGGGATTACCATTATTATGATCGAGCACGTCATGAAAGCAATTATGAACGTGTGTGAACGGATAATAGTGCTCCATCACGGTGCAAAGATTGCCGAAGGAACGCCACAGGAGATTGTGACCAGCAAGAAAGTTATTGAGGTGTACTTAGGAGAAAAGGCTCATGCTGGAAGTTAGCAATATAGATACCTTTTATGGCAAGATTCAGGCATTATGGGGCGTTTCTTTAAAAATCGATGAGGCGGAAATAGTCGCCCTGGTTGGCGCAAATGGAGCCGGCAAAACGACACTTCTTAATACTATATCCGGTTTGCTGCGTCCGGCTTCGGGTAGTGTGGAGTTCCTTGACAAGAGAATAGATGGGCTAAAATCTCACGCCATTGTAGAGCTGGGTATGTCTCATATACCCGAAGGGAGAGGGCTTTTTGCCGACATGTCGGTGCGTGAAAACCTGGAGATGGGTGCCTATACTAAACGTGTGTGGAAACATAAGCAAGAAATCCTTGATAAGGTCTATCAACTATTCCCCATATTAAAAGCAAGACAAGGGCAATTAGCCAGAACATTAAGCGGCGGTGAACAGCAAATGGTAGCCATAGGCCGGGGTTTAATGTCAAGACCGAGGCTGTGCATCATTGATGAGCCGTCATCCGGTCTGGCACCGCTCATGGTGGACGAAATGTTCAGCATTATACAGGGGCTCCGCGACCAGGGCATTGCCATCTTCCTGATTGAGCAGAATGTCCAACAAACCCTGGAGATAGCTGATCGGGCATACGTGCTGGAAAATGGACGCGTTACCTTAGAAGGAGAAAGCAAGAAGCTTCTAGAAGAAGAACTAATAAGAAAGGCATATTTGGGACTCTAATGAAAAGCCTTCTGTTAAAGATGCGACGCAGGAAGCGTATCCTTCATGGGATGGAAGAGGAAAAGCGCCTGCTGTTGCGGATGCCGATTTTCCGTTGAGGAAAGGTGATGAAACTCAGGGTCAAACTATTCGGGACTTTGAGCCAACGTTTCCCCGGTTACCAGCATTCACAGGGTATTGAGGTTGAGATTCCAGATGGGGCGACAGTCAAAGACCTTCTCGTCCTTCTGGAAATCTCAAAATCTCAAGGGGCAGTGGTTGCTATGGAAGGCCGAATACTAAAAGCGTATGATAAAATGCGGTGCGGAGTCAGTGTGCATGTTTTGCAAGCTATTCACGGGGGATGATACGTCTGAGGCTGGAGCCACATGCGTGTATTTTTACAGAATAACTGAAAGGAGGTAACTCAAAGTCATGCCAGACTACGAGGCACTAAAGACAAGGGTAGACGAACTGGCAGAAAGAGTCTGGGATGTGCCGGCCATTGAGGCCAGGTACAAAAAACTAACTGCGGAGGGGATGCCCAGGAAGACACTTAATCGGGATGAGATTTTGGTCAACAAACAGCAAATCCTCGATCGCGTTCAGCGGCGAGCCGAGGAATATAATTTTCTTGCACGGAATTGTGCCCGAGGTACCGCTCTTGCGTTGATGGAAGAATTCGGCTTGGGCAGTATGGAGATTATTAAGGCCTTGTCCCCGTTTCCCGGCATCGGCGGGACCGGGGAGATGTGCGGTGGTATAACCGGTAGCCTGATTGCCTTCGGGCTCTATTTCGGCAGTGATGACATGCTGGATTTTGAAGCTGTCGGTGCAACGATTGATATCGCCCAAAAATTTATGGCCAACTTCAAAGACGAATTGGGTCATCAATTATGCGCTGAGATTCACGAACATGTGATATTTGGACGGTTTATGGATCCCGGGGCGAGTGAAGAGCATATGAAGGCTTTCGCGGAGTCAAATGGATTTGAAAAGTGTGGTCTCGCTACGGGGACAGGCGCCAGGCTTGCCGCTCGGTTTATCGTCGAAAGCGTGGAGTGAAAGAATACGAATTTTAAGTCATCTGATCGCTTTGCGATTCTATAATAAGAAAACGATTTCGCACGCTACTATGTAGCTGCAAGTACCTTATTGCACAGATGAGCGATCCTGATTTATTTTTTCCCTGTGCAAGGCGCTTTATTAACTTTTTTCAAAGGATAGGAGGTTATAGGTATGTCAGGGGAATTAGCAAAATTACTATCTGATTTGAAGGAACCTGAGGCCTTAGCATTCGTTGAAAAGGCCCTGGGAGATGGGGTTGACCCTGTGGAACTTTTAGGGGATGCCAAGGAAGGCATGAATATCGTAGGCCAGCGATTTGCCGATTCAGATTATTTTATCCCGGATCTTGTTTTTTCCGGGGAAATCCTCAAGGGCATCGTCGCAATCCTCGAACCCCACCTTAAGAGCGACAAAGGTGAAGAGGCTAAACGGCTGGGAAAGGTCATTATCGGGACTGTGGCCGGAGATATCCATGACATTGGAAAGGACCTTGTTACCTTTATGCTCGATGTCAGCGGATTTGAGGTCTTTGACCTGGGCATCGATGTGCCAGTGCAGAAATTCGTGGATGCGATCAAAGAGACCGGCAGCAAGGTGGTCGGACTGAGCGGATTTCTGACTCTGGCATTTGATTCCATGAAGGAGACCGTTGACGCAATAAAGGAGGCCGGGCTGCGAGACGATGTAAAAATCATGATCGGAGGTGGCCAGATGGACGAACAGGTCAAGGATTTTGCCGGTGCGGACGCCTATGGAAAAGATGCAATGGAGGCTGTTAAACTGGCCCAAGGCTGGATAGGAGGGTAAAGCAATGGAAAAAAAATGGGAAGAGATGTCTTCAGATGAAAAGCAGGAGGCGCAGTTTCAAAAGCTGCTTGCGCCGAAAGACCCTGAGGGGAATGACCTCAAGTTCCAAAGCCCGGAAGCGGATGCTAACTACAAAGCAAGCATAAACAGAATAAAAGACGCCATTCAACTTAAAAAGACTCCGGACAGCGTACCGGTCACTATACTTCCGAGTATGTTCCCTTATATTAATGCCGGGATGACTGTTGAAGAGGCCATGTATGACTACGATAAATGCACCTCGGCCTTTAAAAAATTCATTTTGGAATTTAAGCCGGATATGAATATAGGCGCTTCAGCACCGGGACCGGGAAAGTTCTATGAAATTCTTGACTACAAGCTATATGCCTGGCCGGGCCACGGCGTCGCGCCTGAACATAGCTACCAGTGCAAGGAAGGGGAATACATGACCGCGGATGAATATGATCTCCTGATGACCGACCCGTCATTTTACTTCAGAAATTTCTACCTGCCGCGCGTATTCGGAGCGTTAGAGGGATTCACGATGCTCCCCCCGCTCACCGGCATACTTGAAATGTATGGGGTTGCCTTTAATTTTATACCCTATGCACTACCCCCTGTTCAGGCTACCTTTAAGGCCCTTTTTGAGGCTGGAGCGGAAGCCCTGAAATGGGCGATGGCTATGGGTGGTTCAGATATTGAGCTGAAATCACTAGGATTTCCGAATATCCTCGGCGGATTTACCAAGGCACCATTTGATGTAATAGGCGACACCCTTAGGGGCACCAAAGGGATCATGCTGGATATGTACCGGCAGCCCGATAAGCTTCTTAAGGCCATGGAGGCATTAGTCCCTATCATGATCGGTATGGGAATAGGCGCTTCACAACAGACCGGAAATCCCTTGATATTCATGCCCCTCCATAAGGGTGCTGATGGTTTCCTGTCCGACGAGCAGTTCAAGAAATTCTACTGGCCCACCTTTAAACAGGTCATATTGGGCTTAATTGAGGGGGGATGCATACCATTTCCTGCGCTTGAGGGGTCTTGGGGCTCGCGTCTGAAAATTATCCAAGACATACCGAAAGGCAAGACGGTATGGATGGTTGACCAGTCAGATATGGCGAAAGTCAAGGAAACATTGGGTAAGAATGCTTGCCTCATCGGCAACGTGCCCTCCTCCATGTTGAAATTAGGTACACCCGATGAAGTGAAAGACTACTGCAAGAAACTCATCGATACTGTTGGTAAAGGCGGTGGTTTTATTATGGGCAATGGTGCGTTTTTCGATGAGGCAAAACCGGAAAATATAAAGGCTATGGTTGACTTCACAAAGGAATACGGCATTGATAAATAGATACCCCCGGCTATGTGGCCCGGGGTCCTCTGCCGATTGTTGATAGAAACATGGGCGATCATCAGATAGAATTTCAGCCTGTTGGCAGGCGGGCGCCATGCCCTGCCGGGGAAACCCTTTTGGACTGCGCACGTAGGCTGGGTGTTGAGTTGGTCAGTATCTGCGGCGGTATCGGAAAATGTAAAGGCTGCAAGATAAGGGTCATGGAAGGAAGGTTCTCGGAAGTAACTCCTGCCGAGCAGAAGGCCTTTACCGAAGAGGAGCTGGAGAGCGGCTGGCGTTTGGCCTGTCAGGCATACCCACAAAAAGATTGCAGGGTGAATGTACCCCCGGAATCCGTGGGTACGCAGCAACGCCTCCAGGTTGAGGGCTGGGATGTAGATGTTCCTCTTGACTCCCCTATTAAGTCCTTTGCCTGCAAACTTGAACCGCCCTCTTTAACGAAGCCTGTGGCAGATGCGGAGAACCTGCTCGAAAAAATAAGTGCTCTCGGCCCTATACATTTGGATATCCGCGTCTTGAGGGACCTTTCTACGCGGCTTCGGGAATGGAATTGGAGCTTAACGGCACACATTCAAAACCGGGAACTGGTCGCTGTCAGCCCTCCTGGTTCCCACCCGCTTGGTCTGGCCGTTGACCTGGGCTCAACCAAAATAGCAGGGTACCTGATTGCTTTGGATACAGGAGAGAGACTGACCTCACAGGCGATCATGAATCCCCAGATCAGCAAAGGCGAGGATATCATTACGCGAATCAATTTTGCGATTCGATCGTCGGACGGGCGGACCCTGATGGCAAATATGGTCAGAGAAGGGCTGATGGAGTTAGCGGGGGACCTATGTGCTGAAGTAGGCGCTGAAACCGGAGATATTCTGGAGGCCGTCATTGTCGGCAATACGGCCATGCACCACATGATGCTGGGCCTGCCTGTCCGTCAACTGGCCATATCTCCCTTTGTATTAGCCGTAAGCGGGGAGCTAAACGTCAGGGCCAGGGACATAGGATTAGATTTCGCTCCGGGAGCCCAGGTTTATTTCCCCCCCAACATTGCGGGCTTTGTGGGTGCCGATCACGTGGCTGTCCTGACGGCCACGGCCGAAGAGTGGGCTCGTGAGAACGTAATCATTCTTGATATCGGCACCAATACGGAGATATCACTGATAGCACGGGAAAAGATAACGAGCACCTCCTGCGCTTCCGGCCCTGCGTTTGAAGGATATCAAATAAGAGATGGTGTGAGGGCCTCTCCAGGGGCCATCGAGAAAGTATATCTGTGGGGAGAGGATGTCGGTTATAAGACCATTGATGATGCGGAGCCCATCGGTATTTGCGGGTCAGGGATATTGGATGCTGTCTCGCAGCTTTATCTGGCCGGCGTGCTGGACAAGGGCGGCCGAATGCAGGAAGGTTCACATTCCCGTGTGGTCAAGAAAAATGGCCGTTTAGAATTTATCCTTGTTCCCAAAGAGGAGGATCGGAGGGGCCCTGAGATCTCCATCACCCAGAAGGATGTGCGTGAGATCCAGCTGGGCAAGGCCGCCATTCAGGCCGCGCTGGAAATCCTTGTGGAACAAGAAGGCGTTTCCGAAAAGGAAATCCATAAAGTCATTATCGCCGGTGCCTTTGGCAGTTATATAGACATTTCCAATGCGATAGCCATAGGCATGCTGCCTTCCTTTCCCCTCAGCAGGTTCCATCAGGTGGGAAATGCGGCGGGTATAGGTGCCAAGCTTTTTCTGTTGTCTTCCGCCAAACGGAAAGCGGTCTGGGATTTGCTGTCGCGAGTAAAATATCTTGAATTAGCGGGCACACCGGAATTTAGTGAAGCCTTCACCCGTGCCTGCTTGCTCGAACCATATCATCTAAATCTGAATGCCGGATGACACTGAGGCCCATGGAGCCATGATGTATTGGACTTTTTGAAAATTCAGGCTATGTCCTTCGTGGAGCGTCAAGGAGGAAACTTATGCTAATAATCGGTGAACGGATCACTACAAGCCGTAAACCGGTAAACAAAGCCGTGGCCGATAGGGATTCAGCATACATTCAGGCGGACGTGATGTTCCAGATAGACTCCGGGGCCGATCTGATCGATGTTAACGCCGGATCCCGCCGAAATTCCGAGGTGGATGACCTGTTGTGGCTCATTGAGGTTATACAGAGTGCCTTACCACAGGTCAGGCTCTGTATCGACAGCCCTAATCCGGACAGCCTGAAGGCTGTCTTGAATCAGGTTAAACATCCGCCCATGCTCAACTCGACAACACTGGAAAGGTCCCGTTTTGAGGCTATGGCACCGATAATCCAAATGAGGGATTGCGATATCGTGGCCCTCTGCATTGATGACCGGGGCATTCCCAAGAGTGCGGAGCAGGCCTTGGAAAACGCCGGCCGAATCATTTCAGATCTGGAGAAACTGGACGTCAAGCGGGAGAGAATCTATTTGGATCCTGTTATTCAGGCAGTCAGCACCAATACGAATGCGTCATTAATGGTCCTTGAGACAATGGATCGGATTCGACAGGAATTGGAGGGGGTCAACGTCATCTGCGGTTTATCCAACATCTCCTTTGGCTTGCCGAACAGGAAATTTTTAAACCAGACCTTTATGAGCATGGCGATTGCAAAAGGGTTGGACGTCGCCATCATCAATCCACTGGATAAGAAGATGAGGGCCAATATCATTACGGCGGAAGCCC
>DAOVUP010000203.1 GCA_030632525.1 Desulfobacteraceae bacterium
ATCCTGTCCTGATCTCCACGTTGTTATCTTTAAGTTTTCTAATGAGGGGTTTTTTTGTGATGCTTTCAAGGGGGGCGCCGATTTTGGGAAGCATTTCAACGATGGTCACCTGACAACCGTTCTCCGAGAGGTGGAGGGCGACCTCACATCCGGTGGGGCCTCCTCCAATTATCACCGCCTTTTCTATTTTCTGTTGACCGCTATTCAGGACCTCATTGGCAGAAGTAACAATATCCTTGTCAATCCCATCAACAGGTGGAAAAGAGGGTACGGAGCCCGTGGCTAAGATCACTATGTCAGGGGCCTGGGTTTTAACCGTCTTTTCCGTGACTTTGCTGCCGATGTGGCATTTGACGCCGAATCTTTCTATCTGTCTCTTTTGAAATCTGATCAGGTTGAGGATCTCTTTCTTATAGGCAGTGACACTCCCCAATATAAGCTGCCCGCCCAACTCGGATTGCTTTTCAAACAGGTGGACATCATGCCCACGTCTCGCGGCAACCCATGCCACGTTCAAGCCACCGGGACCGGCTCCGACAACCATGACCTTCTTTGGGGTTTTTGCAGGATGAAAGGCCATCTCCTTTTCACGTCCTAATGCAGGATTGACAAGACACTCTACGCGGCCTTTTCTGAAGATGGATTCCATGCAGGTATTGCATGCGATACAGGTTCTTATGTCGTCTAATCGGCCTTCCATGGCCTTTTTTGGCAATTCGGGATCCGCTAAGAGACCTCTGCCGATGCAAACAAGATCGGCCATTCCATTTTTTATAATCTCATCAGCGATCAGGGGATCATTGATCCTCCCCACGGCCATTACCGGCACATCCAGCGCCTTTTTGATTTTCCCGGCAAAACCTGCTAAACAGGCCTTTTCCATAAACATAGGCTGGCAGATCCATTCGGGTGTGGCGTCGTTTCCGGCAGATACCTGGACAACATCCATGCCGGCATTTTGCAGGATTTTCAGAATTTCAATACTCTCGTCAATGTCAAGACCGTCTTTAACGAATTCCATGGCGCTTATCTTAAAGGAGATGGGGAAGTCTTTACCAACACGATTTCTCACCTCCTTCACAATCTCCTCGGCAAAAAGAGTTCTTCCCGCGATATCTCCGCCATACCGGTCTTCCCGGATATTGGAAAACCTCGAAAGAAATTGATTGACGAGATATCCGTGAGCCCCATGGATTTCTATTAATTCAAACCCTGCCTCAATGGACCTGGTGGCAGCATCCCCGAATTTTTCTACGATCCCCTCTATTTCACCCGTGGTAAGTGGTTTCACATCCCCCCTGATAGTGGGACAGGGGAGGGGGGAGGGGGCAACCGGTAATTGTTGGATTACCTTAGATGATATCTGCCTACCACCGTGGTGAATCTGAACGGCAGGGACTGACCCTTCGGCTTTGATTGCCTCAGCGATTTTAGTGAGCCCTTCCACAAACCGATCATCGTATATTCTGGCCTGGTGGGGTGAGACTATCCCCTCTGGCGATACTGCACAGGCCTCCACAATCACCATAGCCGGGCCGCCTGCAGCCCTTAGCCTGTAATGTTCAATGGTTTTGTCCGTGATAGAACCGTCACTATTTATAAGGAAAGAGGCGAGACCCGGCATGATGATTCTATTCTTGAGATCACAATTTTTGATCCTATAATTAGAAAAAAGGTATTGCACTGATTTTCTCCTCCCCAAATTCTTTTTAAGGTCGAGAATATAGAAATGCCATATAAATTTGTCAAACAAAAAGATTGAAAGGGTGGAAGGATGATTGAAACTTGTCGAAGATCCCCTCTTTAGCGGGGACACTCGAAACTTGGAAAAGCAATGACAATCCAGCATAAATATCTGACTTGAAAAAAGCGCTCATAACTGATAATGTCCGGTACCAAAATTGATAATTTCGTAAAAAGTCTCCAAGGCCGTCACTCCCGCGAAGCTTGTCCTCGACCTGATCGGGGAGCGGGAGTCCAGTCCCGCTGCGGCGGGATGATTTCCCTGGATCCCCGCGTTCGCGGGAATGACAAAAACAGGTGAGTGACTTTTTACAAATTCATCAAAATTAATGCGCCTACATGAATAAGTTATTTCGTCCTCATACCAGACACATAAAGGGTTTAAAAAATGAGACAAAAGGAATTAAGATTTGAGCAAGGACCTATCAGGCCACCCAGCGAGGCTCGGAGTCTTCTCCTTCGGGTGACCCGGAACTGCCCCTGGAACCAGTGTCAGTTTTGTCCTGTGTACAAGAAAAGGAAGTTCTCCTTGAGGACAGTTGAGGAGATTAAACAGGACATAGAGAGCATCAAAGATATTGCTGATGATGTCAAGGCCCTTTCCGTGCGTCTTGGCTGCAGCGGGACCGTCAATGACCAGGTAATCAACTCCATTTTTGGAGATGCAGATTATAACGATAATTATCGCAGCGTTGCAGCCTGGCTCTATTACGGCACTGGGGCGTGTTTTTTGCAGGACGCCGATAACATGATCATGAAGGTCAGAGATCTGGTCGAAGTGTTGGATTTTTTGAGAAAAAAGCTTCCAGAAATTACCAGGATAACCACCTATTCCAGGTCCCGTACTGTTGTGCGCAAATCTGTGGAATCGTTGAAGCAGATACGGGAGGCAGGATTAGACAGGATACATATCGGGCTCGAAAGCGCTTATGACCCGCTCCTCAAGTTGATGAAAAAAGGAGTCAAAGGCGCCCAGCAAATTGAGGCCGGCCAAAAGGTTATCGAGGCCGGAATGGAACTATCCGAATATGTTATGCCCGGGTTAGGGGGCCAGGAGATGTGGAGGGAGCACGCGGTTGAGACAGCAAAGGCATTGAACCAGATCAACCCCCACTTTATCCGACTGAGGAGCCTGCGTGTGCCTAAGAGGGTGCTACTTCACGAAAAATTGAAGGATGGCAGCTTCACCATGCAGACCGATGACATGATAGCGGAAGAGATCAAGCTCTTTATTGAGACCTTAGACGGGATTACCAGCATGGTGACGAGCGATCATATCATGAATCTCCTCGAGGAGGTTACTGGCAGGCTTCCCCAGGACAAGGAAATGATGTTGGAAGTGATCCGGAAATATCAGGCGCTCTCAGATTTTGAAAGAACAATATTCCGTATTGGGCGGCGTGGCGGAACTTACCGGTCAACCGATGACCTGGAGCATGATGCCGTAACTTTTGGGAAGATCAAGGAGCTGTACCACGATATTGAGTCTAAAGAAGGGATTGAGGGTGTTGAAAAATTTGTCACTAATATGGTGGACCGGTATATTTGAGGATTGTTGATTGTCGATTGATGATTGTTGATTGAAAGGATGAACGATGCAAGATGAACGATGTAGGATGCAGGATAGACGATGCAGGATGGATGAATGGATGAGTGTGTGGATGAAACGTGATTGATAATCTGCGTTAATCTGCGTAACCTGCCCGCTTGTGCCTCGCAGTGGCAGGCGGGTCTGTGGATGGGATTGAAGGATGAAAATAGAATGACTTATCCGGTTTTCCTGCAGCTCGAAGGCAAAATAGCCCTTGTGGTTGGAGGCGGGAAAGTGGCCCAGAGAAAGGTGGAAACCCTTCTGAGTTGTGGAGCTTCGATACATATTATAAGCAAGATGTTAACCGATAAACTTAAAGAGTTAGTTGATAGTAATGAAGTGCAGCTTCTGGGCGAAGAAATGCGGGACGAATTCTTAGATGATGTATTCATTGTCATAGCGGCTACCGATGACAAGGAGTTGAATAGCAGGGTGAGTGAGATCGCCCGCAACAGGGGTCTGTTGGTTAATGCGGTAGACCAGCCTGCAGACTGTAATTTTATCGTTCCAGCAATCGTAAAAAAAGGAGACCTCTCGATTGCCATCTCAACCTCCGGGAAGAGCCCGGCCCTGGCAAAGAAGATAAGAAAAGAACTTGACGGACAATTTGGGAACGAATATGAGATTTTTTTGAACCTTATGGGCGGTTTGCGGAAAGAGATCTTGGCAATGGGTCTCTCACAGGAAGAAAATAGCCGAATTTTTCATAAGATCGTCGATGGGGGGATAATAGAGGCTATTGCACGAAATGA
>DAOVUP010000005.1 GCA_030632525.1 Desulfobacteraceae bacterium
AAAGCACTGGTTTCCCAAAATTGCTGAGTTTTTCGTTGACGACGAATGCCACATTGTGGTAATCTGGATGTTTAGGCATAATATGCATTATAATGTCTGGTTTCGACAATAAGATAACAGGCTAACGGCCTTTCTTTATATCTCGAAAAACGAAAGGCAATAGTTGAAACTTGCGAAACCTTTGAAAAATGCTCAATTTCGTTCAAGATTAAGGCACGTGAGGATTTTAACCACAGGAATATGTTAAATATTTTGAGGATTAAGATCTGAACGCAACGCGGAGATTGGGCGAAAGGAAGCGTTTTTCAAAGGTTTCGTTGCATGGAGGAGTATTATGGATCCAACCATACCCCTGGATATGAACAAGGATCGTGACAAAGGGTTTATCAATCGCATGTTTTCGTCGATTCAAGCACAAACCTCTGCCTATTGCTTCCGATGCATCACATGCACGAACGGGTGCCCCATAGTCCTAAACTACCGGGAACAGGCTAAGGAAAAACTGGACCTTTTGCCACATCAACTCATGTATGCAGTGCGTCTTGGTTTAAAAGATTTGGTCTTGGAGTCGCAGATGCTCTGGCTTTGCACGGAATGTTATATGTGCACAGAATATTGTCCTCAAGGGGTACACGTATGCGATGTTATTTATGAACTCAAGAATCTTGCCATTAAGGAACGTAAGGACTTGATGCCAAGGGGTCTTCGTCTCTTTGCCCATGCCCTCCTTGACAACGGACGCACAGCTGAGATCATGGATTGGGAGCGCGAAGATCTGGAACTTCCGGAGCTTAGCGGGGCTGGAGATGCTGAGCTCCAGGAATTATTGGTACAACTGGGCTTGCCTAAACTCATTGAAAAAAAAGAATCGTGAAAAAAGTTGTGACCATTTGAGGTTCATTTACCTGCAAAATGGTGTCAAATAGGTATCTACTTAGAAATAACATACTGTAATATAACGGTGTTACAGTTTTTCAAAAAATGAATGCCGAGGTTTGAAATATGAAATCATATGCCTTCTTCTTGGGGTGCTCCATCCCCGCCCGTGTGAATCATTACGAAGCATCGTCTCGAATGGTTCTAAAGGAATTTGGGGTAGATCTACTTGATATCGAGTTGTTCAGTTGCTGCGGACCCGTACCATTGCGATCAATTTCATTTGAGATGTTCTTGACGGTCGGCGCCCGTAACCTTGCACTGGCCGAAGCGGAGGGTTTGGACATTATGTGTCTATGCAGTGGATGCTTCAGCACTCTTAGTGATGTAAACCATCAGCTACGGGAAGACTCTGAACTTCGAAAAGACATAAACAAAAAGTTGGAGCCAACAGGTCTGGCCTACGGCGGAAAGATTGCGGTAAAGCATTTCCTTAACGTGCTCCACCAAGACGTGAGAGTAGACACCATAAAGAAGCGGATTGTTCGACCATATAAAGACCTGCGGATAGCCACGCATTATGGCTGTCATACCGTGCGACCCAGTAAAGTAGTTCAAAGCGGCACAATTCCTCCTGTATTTTTTGATGAACTTGTGGAAGCAACAGGAGCTAAAAGCGTAGACTGGAGTGCTAAAGCCTCTTGCTGTGGTGGGCCCGTCCTTGGTGCGGATGAAGAACTGGCAATGGATCTCTGCGAAAAGAAGATAGCAGATGCCAAGGCCTGGAACGCAGATTTTCTTTGCACCTCCTGCCCCTTCTGCCAGGTACAGTTCGACTCTATCCAGGCCAAGATTGCCGCAGATCGTGGCAATGCCTATGACCTGCCCTCCATCCTCTATCCTCAACTCCTGGGGCTCGCCATGGACATGGATACCGATCTCCTCGGTATAGACAACAACCGGATTTCCCTCGATAGCATCGATACTTTTTTTTGATCGGCTAACGGCCTGTCCACCATAACCGAGAAATAAACCCCAACATTGAATCAGACCTCTACCAATCTCACAAATATTCCGCCCGGAGGCAATGATGGCATTTTTTGGAAAACAAAAGACATTGACCCAACTGGCGCGCACCTGCGGGTGAGCGGCAAAAATTAGTCCGACAGTCTTGTCGGACGTCTTGAGAACACTTGAGCCTTCAAGCGATCCAAACCTGATCGTGGGATTCGAAACAAGTGATGATGCGGCCGTGTATCTGCTATCACCGGACACAGCCCTTGTAAGTACTGTAGATTTTATCACACCCCCTGTGGATGATCCGTACTGGTTCGGGCAAATTGCTGCTTCAAATTCTCTTTCTGACATCTATGCCATGGGTGGTAAGCCCCTAATCGCCCTTAATCTAATCATGTTTCCCTCCAAGAAACTCGAGATGGACCTCATGAAAGAGATCCTCCGAGGTGGTCATGATAAGGTCACCGAGGCGGGTGCCTCAATGGTCGGTGGACATTCCGTAGATGACAATGAACCCAAATATGGCCTGAGCGTTACCGGGGTCATCCATCCTGACCGTATTCTCACCAATTCCGGGGCAAAAGAAGGGGATGCACTCGTTCTAACTAAACCCTTGGGAACAGGTGTGCTGTTCAATGCATGTCGCTCTAAAAGCCTCCCCTGGTCTGAGCTGGAACAGCTCCTTCCCCTTGTGGCCGCTCTCAATAAAAAGCCCATCGATCTGGCCGAGAATTACGAAGTCCACGCATGCACAGACGTAACAGGTTTTGGCATTGTTGGACATTCTCTGGAAATGGCACAGGGAAGCGGTGTGCAGATAGACCTTTTATATGGAGAACTTCCTTTTTACCCCAATGCATTAGAGATGTATCAAAAGGGAGAAACCACTGGCAGCAACCCGGGCAATCGAAAATTGACCGAAGGTTTTTTGAAGATTGATGCGAATCTCAGGTTGGAGCAGGAGGAATTGCTCTTTGATCCCCAGACGTCTGGAGGTCTTCTCTTCTCACTCCCTTCTTCCCAGGCAGAAGAGCTGGTACACGCATTGAAAGACGCAGGAATTGAGGCAGCAGCTCAAATTGGTAATGTACTCCCAAATAAGGAGCCCTGTATCAGGGTTGTATAGAAAGCTTTGAGCGAGCCCTTAATAGCTTTTTGAACAGCACGTCTTGTGAAACTCTATATCTAAACCCATTTCCCGTGCCTTTTCTAAGGCTTCTTCAGAGGGCATGGCGATACGATTTATCCCCGCTTCCAAAGCCAATTTGTCTGTTTCCACTCGATGGGAACCCAGAGGCCGGGCGCAACTCAGGGCAAAAGGCACTTGGGGTATCCTCAGCCTGGCTGCGGAAATAAACCGTGCTACTGTCTCGGGTGTCGGGGGCTGAACATTCTCCATGGGCGTCTGTCGCATGGGTTGAAGAACGACAATAACCAGTGCAGATATGGAATGTTTCGCCACCATCTCTAACGCATGCATTTCCCCCTCGATTTTGCCATAATGAAGACCCACAACGATATGCGGGATAAGAGGGAGTTGTGTAGCAGCCAGGGCGTCCAGAGAAGATACCATTGCCTTTAGGCCACCTGGAAAATGATACACCTGGCGCATGGTCTCCTCAGACCCGACCACATCAATGAGTACTTCATCTACACCCACATTTTTGAAACCCCGGGCCGTTTCGTGATCAACAAGCCCGGTATGTATTGATATCTTGAGGCTGGTATGCTGTTTGATCCATTCAATGGCCTCCAAGAACTTATTCCACGGGAGGGCGCCCTGGTCATCTGATCCTCCACTGAGGAGTATTCCCAAACTGCCCTCTTTATCGAGTCGTTGGCAGACTTCCTTCAAGACATGTGGTTCCGGAGCAGAGATCATACCTTCCAAAATCTTCCGACGGCAATGATCGCAATTGAGGGCACAGGAGTTGCCTGTTAACGAGATGGCAGGATATTGTCCCCTTTCCCCCATATAGAACATTCTACCTGGAATAAAGCACTTAATCTCCTTGCCGTGGATCTCCCATGAAAGCCTCCGAGCCTTTTCTAAAAGTGCTTCCAGGTCCCAGGATTGCACTTGTTCCCAGTTGTTGAAGATCTCAGGTTTTATCATAGTACTCCCGATATGCTATCCAGCATCTTTTCAATAATCTCGTTAAATTTCTTTCCGTCCACCCCGCTTCCATCTCATCCCGTTTCTTTACTGCCTTATCTAACATGTCTCCAAATTTATTTCTCCATTGATCAAAATAAGTTTCTATGGCCTCTTTATCACCACTGATGTAGGCAGCGGCTGCTCTGCCTGCCATTCCTCCACCAATCACCGCCTGGGGAATACCGCCGCCGGTTATTGCATGGGTATGTCCGGCGGCGTCGCCCACTAACATGATTCTGGCGCGCACATCTATAGAGTGAAGCGGTCCTCCAACCGGAATCCTTCCGGCCGTTATCTGAAAAACCTCCCCGATTCGATCTCCAATCTTCTCTTTGAAGATCTTGAGGGCATGCCTGGCCTCACCACCCAATTCTTTCAAAACTCCCACCCCCACATTTGCCTTTTCCCCTTTCGGAAAGAGCCAGGCGTATCCTCCGGGATATTCCCTGCTGAAGTAGACTTCGGTATCATTGGAGGCTTGCTTTAATCTAACAGTGTGTTGTAAGGCGTGCATGTATTTCCTGTTTTTCTGGCTTATCCAGGAACCCACCACAGAACCCGGGCCATCTGCCCCTCTCCTGATGGTTGATCTAATCTCGTATTCCCTGGAAGGTCCAAGCACTTTGACCCTGTCACCCTCCTTTGAAACAGCCCGTGTTCCCATAAGGATTTTAGCACCGGCCTTAGATGCATCCATGGCGAGCGCCTTGTCAAACCCCGCCCGGTCGAGGATGAAGCCCGGTGTCCGTTTTCTAAGGATTTCACCATTCGGCATAAAGGTTGTCATCCCTTGAACCTCTTGGGCTATGGTCTCTGAAGGGATGTTCACTTCCCGGGCCAGGAGTCGGGGGACAAATTCGGCGCACTGCACAGGCTCACCTATTTTCATGCGCTTTTCAATCATCAGCACACGCGCCCCTGCCTCGGCAGCAGCGCGCGCTGCGCAAGATCCGGCCGGGCCGGCACCAACGATTAAGACGTCGAAGCAATTTCTATCATTCATCTTCTGCAGGCTATCACCTTTTCAAGGATTTCAAGATTCAGGTCGGTCTCCCCCATAAAAGCACCATCCTTAGCCTCATCTTCCTGGTCCAGATCATAGCAGGTGGTATTTTCAATATCTATCAACAGGGCGGACATACCCGCTTTCTCAAAATCCTGACGATGCTTTACAAAAAATGGATCACAGCAACATCCTAAAAAGGACTTGACTCCCCTCTTTTTCATATCGGCAAGCGTGTTCTGCAGATCCTCGAAATTGACAATAGTGATAGGTTCCAGATTGTGGTTGCGAGCCAGTTCGTAGGCCACACCCACCGTGCATCCTCCACATGAGATACAGTCTTTGTCAAACCGATACTCACAACCTGCTAATTTGGCGCAGTACGGGAGGAGAATTACGCTGGCATCTGGTAACTGCTCAATGGCGTCATTAACCATGTGAATGTGGTTGGCCTCTTTCAGGCTCAATCCCAGCTTTGTGAGATCACGCTTTTTAAGCGCTTCTTTGACGGCAGTTATGATGTCATCCGGGGTGACCCCGGGCATTACGGGATTTGTCTCTCTGAAAAAGGACTTGACGGTCTCTTCCAACCTCCTGCATTTGCAATTCTTCAGTCTGGACTCCAGATCCAGGATCGCCCGCTTGGGATAGGAAAAGAAATCACCCGTTATGAGAACTGTCTTGATGCGTTCATGCACATCATCGAGCAAGAGCGAAATACGGATCAACCCGCCCTGGGCCTTGTAAACGGAATAAAGGGCGCGGTCATCCTTCAAGGAACGGCGGACCCTGTCTATCCAATCAGGAGTCTGAAACGAGGAAAGACGGCTGCGGAAGGATTCTTTTTCCCAGTCGGTGAGGTCTTCCAACATAAATTTCACTCCAAAGGTCTTTGAGAACCCGCCAATTATGGCTGACTTTATCTCTTCCACAGGCGGGACTTTGCCAAGTTCCCACCTCAGGCATGTCATCCTTTCCTTGAGTGAATCAATCTCCTTGTCCTTTAATTTCTCTGTTGGGACCCGCAGGGCACGCAGCATGACCTGGATATTCAGATCTACCAACAAGGTGCCCTGGAATAAAAAGGCATCTCGGGCCTCGGTTCCGCCTGTTCCTGAAATTTTTCTGCCATGCACCTCTATATCATTCACAGGCCTGAATGAAGCGTCTATACCGAGCGAACGAAGACCTTGAATGCCTGCATCACAAAGTAAACGGTAAAGACCGGGTACATCGCATGAGACCGCATCCTTCCCTGCAATGAGTTCCCAGCCCAGGGTATCTTCACCGAAATAAATAGCCCCACCGCCCGTAATACGACGGTTGATTTCAATCCCTGTGCGCTTACAATAATCTTCCCGAATCTCCTGCTCCACACTTTGGTGAAACCCCACAAGACAGGCGTGTGGACGAAACTGCAGAAAACGGAGTGTATTGGGCACAATCCCTTCGGCCTTTGCCTGAAGGATCGTTTCATCCAGACACATATTTTCGGCTGCAGATCTTTTACCTGTATCTAACAGGCGCCAGGTTTCCATAGTTATTCCTAAGAAACGGCCATTTCCGTTTGTTTTTCAATTGTGAGGATGTCCTGAGCGGTAGGCGGGAATGGATAATTTCGCAGCAGGCCTTTCATGGCCTGTGTGGGGGTTTCATTTGCAAAGGGTCGATTGCACCCGGTGCAACCTGTAGTCATAAAAGCTTTTCCGCTCCTAACTATGGATAGAAGTTCGTTTTCAGGCAATCCGAACTCTTTTAAAACCCCGGATTTAAACTTCATCTTTTCGAATCGCGACAAACCCCGGTCTATTAGATGCCTGGCCAATTGCACCCTCCGGTACTGCTCCATGGGCGGTTGGGTCCAGTCTTCCATGCCTGTGCCATTTTCGGGGTAGAAAGAGAATAGGTGAACACTCGCTCCCATATCGTAGCAGCGCTGGATAAGCCCTGTTGCCTCTTCTTCTGTCTCGCCAAGACCGATAATAAGATGAATACCCACGCCTTTTCGTCCGTTCCCCATCACCATAACAGCCTCTTCAACACCCTTTAAGTATCGATCCCATCGATGCGGACCTCCTGCTCCCTTTCCACGCAACTTGTCAAAGAGACCCTGAGTTGCCGCGTCAACGGCTATGGTGATATTTTGTACGCCCGCGGCCTTGATAGATTCAAAATGGGTCTTTGTGAAAGAGGTGGGCGTTATGAGAGTGGAAACCTTGAGGCCGGTGCCTGACTTGACTTTTTTCACAATACTTACAAGATCTTCCGGAGCCTTTGGCGAAGTCAGACTTGAAACGCATACTCTCTGGACAAAATGATTTTTTTCAACGGTCGTATTTATGGCTTTTATAACATCCTCCAACGCATAAGACGGCCATTCTACACGTATGAGGCTTCGGCAATCAGGACCGTCTGCGATCTCCTTGGCCTGGCCGCAATAAAGACAGTTGGCTATGCAACCTCTGTCATATTCCATAAGCAGGTTGATACAGCCTAATTTGGCATTTCGAAAGAACTTACCCCGTCTGAACCCAAGGGTTATGGCTGCGGCTATGCTCAATCTGACAGTTTCTGGTGATCCCATAATTATGCCTCAAAATTCATATATTTATTCAGTTTTCTCACAAACCTTCAAATACTCGTAATATTCCTCAGGCGTTATGAGCCCTTCGGATTGTATCTCTCCCGATGGCTCTACGGCAATAAACCACCCTTCGCCAAACGGGGCGTTATTGATCAGTTCGGGATTATCAAGTACTTTTTTATTGACCTCGTCCACCCGCCCCTTAAAGGGTGAATAAAGCCTGTCAACCCATTTACTGGTCTCAATGGAGCCAAATTCCTCTTCAGCATTCAACAGGGTTCCCTTCGCTGGCAGATCAATGTGGTTTACATCCCCTGCGTTAATCTGGATATAGTCGGTCCAACCCAGAGTATAAAGACGATCCTTCATATTTACCCACAGGTGGTTCTTGGTGTAACTCAAATCCTCCGGAATTTCAGCATCTCGAAATCGCATATAAAGTCCCTCTCCTATCTCTTTTGCAAAAGGTCGTCAGATCTTTGGCTAAATGTGTCCCTCAAGCAGCGTTTTCACCTTATGTTTTTCGATTAATTTGATCGGGGGCAGACCGTCGGCCTCTCGGATCTCATTTATCCCCCGCAGGTAAATGGAACAGCCCTTCCCCATGATATTTTCTACACTCTGTCTCATGGTTAACGGGATATCTTCCTTTCTCCTTCTCGCCATCATAAACCCATAGATATCCACATCCTGGGGACATGCCTCTATGCATTTCCAACAGTTAACACAGTTCCATGCACCCGTGTCGGCCGTTTTGTTCAGTTCCGAAACAATAGAGTTTTCTCCTCTCCTGGACACCAGACAGGATTCAACACATTGTCCACACTCAATACATTCTCCCAGGTCAGGTTTATCCAAGGTCAAGGGTCTCCAATGCTTTAGAAAGGCGTTTATCATTATACCCAAACGAAAACGCGACTAATTGAGAGAGAGAGGTCACGGGAATTTTGGAATCCTTCTTTTTCTCGAATATCTTGTTTTGGAGGCGGTCCAACAAGAAAAGACAGTTACCGCAGGCAGCTACTACAAGATTTGCCCCATGGGCCTTGCAGGATTCTAACTTTGATCTTCCCTGCCTGAGCCCCATCTCTTCATTAAACAAAAGGGCCGTGGCGCCGCAACATTCGTGTTCTTCCGGATAGTCTATGATATCCAGCCGCAGGGCTTCAAGAATCCTGCGAAAGACGTTGGAATCCTCAATGCCGGTTATCTCCTTTGGTCTCGAGACCTGACAGGGATGAGATACGGCTACCCTGGCGTCGATCTTACGCTTGACGAGACCTGCAACCTGTTCCCGTTTTCCATACAACACTTCAATCAAGTGGTTTACTTTGACTCTCCCTCCATAAACAAGACCCAGTTTGTCTAAGGTCGAGTTGATTTCATCCCGGAGTTTATGATTCTCTTCGAAATATGAATTCACCCGCTTGAAATTGTTGGTGCAGTTGCCGCATAGTGTGACAATAGCCGTCCCGGCCTTCTCAGCAAGGGCCAGGGTATATGCCGTTAAGTTCACCCAGTTATCGGTCACACCGGGGAGCAAAGACGCCCCGCAGCAGCAAAATTCTCCCAACTCAACAATCTCGTATCCCAATTGCTCCAATACTTTCCTTGAAGCCAGTTCATATTCTTGAAACCTGGCCAGGACCATGCAACCCGGATAGATGGCTATCTTCACAATACATCACCTTCAAAATCAGGACGTGATTTCCTAAGAGGCTGTCCGAGAATGGCCACATAGGAGGCTGTCCATCTACCACCAAGAGATAACCTTATCATTTTCAAAGATCAGTTCAACCAACTTATCGTAATCCACATCCTTTGCGAACAAATCGAACTGCTGGACATCGTTTCCCTCTGATGAAGCATTCATCAAAGTCTTTATGACTTCATCAGGTTCTGATTTAAACACATGCAATAATTTCATCTTAACCCCCTTTTAGAATGGAACGATAAGATCATAATCAGTCAATTTCTTTGCCATGTCATCTAAGGGCAGATACTCAAAAAACCCCCACTTCTCAACATTGGCCTTTGTGTCAGTATAATGATTCGCCTCTAACTCATCCTTCAGGAACTCCAGATTTTCCTTATAGCCTTCTACCCTGTCCTCGGGCATTTCGACCTCACCTAAGACAAACGTATCTGTTTCCACCATCTCAAGACCCAATCCCAGCCCGGATCTAAGCCCTTCCCAGTAGTTATTTTGGTCTCTCATGACTATTGCCACCTTGTTTGGTTCCATTTTTTCACCCCCATAATGGTTTTTCAAGAATCCAACTTTGAATTTGACTCAGGAACGCCTTCTCTGAACAGCCTGACTCATGAGCGCAAAATGTCAGGACACAATCCATAGCCGAAAATCCAAAATATTACAGCACCATATAACGATCACATTTATCTATCAGCGCAACATGCCTGGATTGAGTGGCCAGACCCTTCTCACCCATCCCCGCCGGTATTGGCTTGCCCTTAAGTCCGAGCTCTTCCCACCGAACATTGCACAGGGTCATCTCCTCGGGGCCGATGTCGGCAAGCTCCTGATATTTTGGGTTCTGACTCATGAGTACCCCTTCATGAGTTAAAAAGATAACAAGTTCCTTGCCGGCTTTTTTCGCTGCCCTTGCCAAACCAATTACATGATCAAGATGTTCATTGGTGGGCACCAAAATTCCTAATATTTCTTTATCCGCCATATCGATAAATTCCCCCCTTTCTATTTTCTCCCCATAATTGCTCTTACCATATCTCCGGGCCCTACACCGGGAAATTGAATGGTTCTTGTCTTATAAAATGATTCAACCATTTTTAATAACCGGTCTTCTCGCAGTGGTTGACCCGCGAGACGGTCTTCCAGGCCTTTGAGATCATCGCGTGGTTGAAACAGGAAGTCACCTGATATACTCAAATCATCGATAATATCGTTTTTCAGCCGAAGGATTATCTTGATAGTGCCTCCCTCTGATTGGTAAGAAGATTCCATCATTTTTACAGAGGTAGTTATCTTTACCCAATTATCCGAAGGACGGCCTTTTTCAAAAAGCCAGTCAGGACTGGTAAATTTCTTGTCCATCCGGGCCACCGCCTGATGCTCGTCTGACGTCAGTTCATCTCTGTGGAGCTTGGTGCCCAACATATCCTCAAACTCGTTTACGAGAATACTTTTCACATCTTCATGCTCCGGCAAGTATCCGAGTTCCCGCCGCAGAGTCGTCACGTAAAGCTCCATGCTTTCAAGAACTTTTTCCCGGAACTCATGGGACGGAACGCGGAGCACCCGGGCCATCTCACCATAATTGAAATCAAACATGATATTTCCCACAACTACCGATGCATCCCCTATCCTCGCAGCTCCAGTGCCGCAAATTTTTTTTCCATTCACCTGGATATCATTCACCGGAACGTAGCTGGCATCCACGCCGAGGCGACGATAGGTTTTGACAGCAGGCTGCAGAAACAACTTATAGAGGTGATCAACCCTTAGAGGGGCCTGTTCTCTCGGAAATATGCACTGGAAAAATAGCTGATCCTTATCTAAGAATACAGCGCCTCCCCCCACCTCCCGCCTGATCATGGGGATACGCCTTTCATTGCAGCCTCTCACATCAATCTCCTCTTCAAGAGATTGATGATACCCGATTGAAACATACGGATCTCTGGGCCGCACAATGATTATGGTGCCGGGAGACGTCCTGGTCGTGCAATAGGCGACCGCATGATAGATTGTTTGAGAATGTAGGTAAGAGGTGCAATTTAAGTCGAGCAATCTGACTTTCATACCATCTCGATTTGATCTCTTTGACTCAAACGAAATTCACCACTTTGTTTTCAAGGATCAGGTCAACCAGTTTATCATACCCGATGATCTCCGCTTTATCCTTGAGTCGTCCATCCATACCGCGTCTTTTCACATCTTCGTCCATTGCGTAGATCTTTTTGTCCTGGAACGCCTCAATATCCAGAAAAACTCCGTCTTTGATCAAAACGACAATAGCTTCCGCATCCATTTGGGCATAGTTAACACCGACGGACCCTATAATCTTGTCTCCTAACAAATACAGCATCTGATCACCTCCTAAAAATCCATATTAAAATCGTTTTCCTGAAACAGCTCAAATGCCTTCTGTCTCGGGATAACCGTAATGTCTGCCGCAAGTTCATCTTCGGAAATACTTCTCTCGTCAAGATCTTCCTTGACAGCATAAAGTTTCGTTCCCATGCCTTCGAAAGATTGAAAATAGGCCAAAGAATCGGTTCTGTCTACGTCTTTCAAACAGTAAAACACACCATCCGACTGGAACAGGATAGTCGGGATATTTTCATCAATACCCGCGCTTGCTCCCACTCCGGCCCGTAGACCCTCAGTATAAAATATATTCCCAAACGGGGCCTTGCATATATTTATCAACACTTTTTTCTCTCCCACAGGAAATTCCTCCTTTACCTAATTCTTAGGTTCTCAGAACCCGGTTAAAGTGTCACGAGTGCATCAGATTCACTGATCATGTCCGCAAAATCGGGCAGACCACCAGCGGGAACCCCTTCGATAAACTCCTTACCACCCTCTAATCCTCTGGCATTAACACAAATTCCGCAGGCGATGATTTTTGCTCCCTTCTCGATCAGTTGTTTCATTCTTTCAACCGGCAAGGGTACGTCTTCGGGAAATTTCTGATGTTTGACAGCGTTGTAAACCGCGTCAAGGTACCAAAACCCTTCAACCTCATGCCCCTTATCGAGAGCCGCCTCTGCCAGACGAGCAAAGATCTCATAATTCTCTGTCTGCCAGGGTCCTTCTGTCAATAGGATACCTATCTTAGCCATACTGTTTTACCTCCTTTTTCGATTTGTTATTCATGCATGATTAATCTTCAAATACACCCTTGGCCTTATATTCAGCGTATTGCTCCTCTAACCATTTTTGGATATTTTCAGCACCGCTCACCAGGTTTTTTAGATCCTCATCAAGATCGGAGGCCTCAATGAGAATGAAAAAGCCTTCACCGTATGGATCAGAGTTAACCAGATCGGGTTTGTCCAGGACCTTTTGGTTGACCTCTGAAATGACTCCATTGACCGGAGCTCTCAAAGGGCCGATGTACTTTCCCGCTTCAATAGAACCGAAGGGTTTCCCGGCCTTTGCCTTGGCTCCAGCTGGTTTCATTTTGATGTATTGCGTGTTTCCCCCGGTTGCCGTCAAGCCGAAGGCATCCAGGCCTACCTGAACCTTGTTGCCCTCTACTTTTGCCCACATATGCTCTTTTGCATCGTAATAAAGGTCATCCGGTAACGTAATCCCCTTGTATTCTGCCATAGCAATATGCCCTCCATGTTATTAGTCATTTTTTTCGATAAGGAACTTCCATTTTCCCTCTTCAACTTTCGAGACGTTATACGGGTATTTCTTTTTCTTCAGAAAGTTGGGGATAGACTCATTGGCAGCCGGTTCATAATCTATGAACAGTTCCAGGACCTGTCCCGTCTCCAAAGGTTTCAAAGCATCCCTCGCCCCCATGACTGTATAGGGACAGGTTTTTCCTGAAAGATCCGCAGTGATATCAGGTTTATTATCCTCCAATGACATTTTTAACACCTCCTGTTTCCAAAATCGGGTTTAATATATTAATTGACCAAAATCCATAGCTTTGACCTGTTTTTACACCTCCTTTCCCTAAAAAAATTGAGAACATTGCTTAGGGCTCGTCGAGCCCTAAGACAAAGACCGCCAAACCAATTGAATAAGGTCCAGGACTTCTACCTCGGCATCAATGCTTTTTATACCGCTTGTCAAAGTGCGAACACATTGTTGACAGGCTGTGACACAGATATCGGCCCCGGAGTCCCGTATCTGCTTTGCTCTTCTCGAAGCCACTTTGGCGGTCAGAGCATTATCGTACATCTCCACATCACCCCCACCCCCGCAGCAGAGGGATTTCCTTCCATTTTCAGTAAGCTCAACAAGGTCTATCCCGGGTATGCTTTGAATCACGCGGCGCGGCGCCCCATAGACCCCTGAAACACGACCCAGATCACAAGGATCGTGATATGTGACAGTCCCGGTCAATTCCACATTTGGCACGAGCTTTCGTGTCTCTATCAGCTCTTCCAAAAACTGGGTTGAATGAATGAGTCTGATACCCTGCAGTCCTTCAACATATTCATGTTTGAAGGTGTGGTAACAGGATGGGCAGGAAAAGACGATGGTCTTGGCCCCAATCCCTCGGATGGTCTCAATATTGTGCTTTTTGAGTTCTTCCAACTCATCGCGAATCCCTGCCAGGAGCAAAGGGAATCCACAGCACCACTCATTTTCTCCAAGGATTGTGAAGTCCACATTTGCCTTAGTCAGGGTTTGGCAAAACAATTCCGGGATATTTTGCACGGCTGGTGAGAAAGAAGAGACACATCCGATAAAATAAACGACCTCAGCCGTTTCCTTTTGAAACAGATAATCAGGGGGATCATCCATGAATTCAACCCACATGGCCCGTTCTTCATTATCATAATCTACCGGATTCCGTTCGTTCGCCACAGCATCCTTTACTACCTGCAGAATCGGGGGATGATGCCCCTCACGCGCCAAGTCTTCTCTCATCCCCTTCCATAGATCACGAAGCCCAATACCGGCCGGGCAGACTTCCTTGCATCGGCCACACAACGTGCACCGGTAGACACCTTTCCAGACCTCCACAATCTGCTCATGGCCGATTTCTTTTCTTGCTGCCATCGTCCGGAGTGTCTCGATACGTTCAGAGGGAAGGATATCCTTGTTATCAATTTCATCCATGGATAGGGCCACCGGACACCATAAGGCGCAGGTCTTACATCTTGTACATGCATCCAGTTCCATGGCCCGTTTGGTCGCTATATTGGCAGCATTTAATTCCTTTCCATCAGTTACAGCATTGACAAAAAGACTCAAAGGAGTGGTAATTATATGAAAAAACTTACTGAATGGGAGATATGCCAGACCAACGAAACAGGCTAAGAAAT
>DAOVUP010000220.1 GCA_030632525.1 Desulfobacteraceae bacterium
ATGAGAAGAGGGTCCTGCAGAATCGGTTCAAGGTTATGAGGATGCTCCTGGAGAGGAATGATGCCGCAAGTTGATAGAGACACGAGGAATGCAGGCCGGAAGGTAACCTGGATCGGAGCGATTGCCAACACCTTGCTTATCGGGTGCAAATTCGCTGCGGGTATATTCGGGCACAGCCAGGCCCTCATAGCGGATGCAGTCCATTCTATTTCCGATCTCTTCACTGACGTCATAGTATTATTCGGTCTCAAGATTGGAAAAAAGGCCCCCGATGAGGAACATCATTTTGGGCATGCCCGGATCGAGACTTTAGCATCTGCTGTAGTAGGCTTGTCTTTGATTGCCACGGCAATTTATCTTGGCATAGAGGCCGGCCTGAATATCTATCGCCATACTGAATACCATCCCACTAAATTGGCTCTAATTGGAGCCGGCGTATCCATTGCCATAAAGGAGGCGCTTTATCATTACACTGTACGGGTAGGGCGGCGCATGAAAAGCCAACTAATTGTTTCCAATGCGTGGCATCACCGATCTGACTCCCTTTCCTCTGTAGCAGTCTTAATCGGTGTCACTGGCGCTCTCATAAAACCTTCCTGGCATATATTAGACGCTTTCGCTGCCCTTCTGGTTTCCTTCTTCATAGTGAAAGTCGGCCTGGAAATCCTTGGAAAAAGCCTGCGTGAATTTACCGACACCGCGCCTTCACCCGAAATTATAGACAACATCAGCCTTTGCACTAAGAATGTTGAAGGGGTGCTGGGTACACATGATCTCAAGATCCGAACCTCGGGGGGCTTTTACCAGATGGAAACCCATATCGTCGTGGATGGTCAACTTACCGTTACGGAGGGCCATAGAATCGCAAAGGCGGTGGAGCGATGTCTTATTGAGGAAGTGGAGAATCTGGAGAGGGTCATTGTGCATGTGGATCCGGCGATTGAAGAGAAAAATACTTAGTACCGGGCAATATAGTTTCGGGGTGGTTAATCAGCCACCCCGATAACTATATGGTCTAATTCCAGCAAGCTCCCCGCCCTCGGCCGCCGTTGTAATAGCCTTCAGGCGCCGTCTTGCGAGCCTCAAGTCTGTAGCTGAGGCGCTTTTCAGACATCTGGGCTTGAAGGGTGCTGATCTCTTTTTGAAGGGCCTTTATCTTATTTTCATCGGGATTTTGTGCGTTCAAAAGACCATCCAGTTCAGCTCTTTTACTCCAGATCTTACCCCTCAGATCTCCAGTTTCGTTGAAGAATTTCTGATCGAGCTGATCCAACTTGGTCTGTTGCCCTTCTGTCAGGCCCCGAAACCCTCTGCCATTATGCCATGAAGATCCAGGACCACCACCGTTGCCCCACATATGACCACCGTTTCCCCAGCCAGGACCATGAGCAAAGACAGGGTAGGCAACGACTGCCGCTAACAACAAGACCCCTATAATAGTTACCAGTTTTTTCATTTTGACACCTCCTGTGTTTGAATTTATTTTGGTTTTGAGCCTTATTATAGCAATGGTCGTGCCAAATGGATCATACAGACCGTAACATGTCTAAATCACAGGACATTACGTTTCTTGGACGTCAGGATGCATTAATTTATTGCACAAAGCGCTGAAAAGGTGGATACTTTATATGCAGGCAGGTTGCCCGGGTGGTTACAAAATACCCGGTAACGCGTATATCCCAGGAGGTCGGAAATGCGGACAGGCTTGTGGGGCTTGACGTATGGTGATGAAAATGCAACTTTTGGACCCGTGAACGGTTACCAATCATCAACAGAAGACCCCAAAATGCCGCAAATGAGTTGCCCGCCGTAAACAGCGGGGTCTCATCAAAAGTATTGAATACCCCAAGGGCGGGGAATATAACCCTTGTCCGCCTATGGCGGATTCAAAATGTCTTCAGACACTATTGTTGACTTTAGACATTTGAAATCAATCAATTCCTTAAACGATAGGATATTCTTGTCCAATGATTGGCACTGTTCTTGCTAAAAAATTTGGTATGAATCAGAAAACCAGTAAAAAATCCTGGGTGGGAATTCCCCCGTTGGTCATTATCGGAGCGGTCCTGATTTTAGTGCCGATCTTTCTCTTCCTAACACTTGATTCCATCAACCGGCAAAAAGAGAGCACCATTGACCTCTTGAAGGAAAAGGGGGCGGCCCTCATCAGGTCCTTTGAGGCAGGTGCCCGAACAGGTATGATGGGAATGCGGTGGGGAGGGGCCCAGGTCCAGAGTTTGTTGTCAGAGACAGCACAACAACCTGATATCGCATATATTCTCATCACCAATGTAGATGGGATTATCCTTGCAGACAATGATCTCTCCAGGATAGGAAAAAAATATATAAGCAACATAAATTTAGAGAGGGCATCCCGTTCAAAAAAATTGGAATGGCGTCAGCTAACCGGGAAAGACGGCTCCAGGATCTTTGAAGTGTTCCGTCAGTTTTCACCAATTCAGGGGGATCTCAGGAGGCAACATGTCAGGATGATGAAAAATGACTGGTGCCGTGGACATATGAGTCTTGAAAGGGATGTTGCCGACTCGCGCCAGGTCATTTTCATGGGGCTGGACATGGGACCTGTTGAGGCTGCCAGACAGGAGGACATTCGCCGTAGCATTTTTATGGCCCTGACCCTTCTTCTGATAGGTTTTGCGGGTATCGTATCTCTCTTTTTAGCACAGGCCTACCGCTCAACCAAAACCTCTCTTTCGAAGGTAAAGGCCTTTTCAGACAACCTGGTCCATAATATGCCGATCGGTCTTTTGGCCATTGATACGGATGGAAAGATTGCTTCTTTTAACCAGGCTGCCGAATCAGTGCTAAAATTATCATCCAGTAATGTCATAGGGAAAAGACCAACAGAAATCCTGCCACAGCCACTGTCAGAATTCTTTATTCAACTGAAAACCCGGCAGGGTCTTATAGATAAGGAGTTAGACTGTCCTGTCAAAGATGGTAGAATTATTCCCTTAGAGGTAGTTGGTACAGCATTGAAAGAAGAAGACGCCTCTGCTGTGAGCTGGGTGATTCTTTTCAGGGATTTGACGGAGATTCAACGTCTGAAAAAAGAGATTGCAAGAAGCCAGCGTTTAGCGTCCATCGGAAGGCTGGCAGCAGGAGTTGCCCACGAAATACGAAATCCATTGAGTTCTATTAAAGGGTTCGCAACATATTTCAAGGAAAGGTACCGGGATATTCCGGAGGATCATAAAACTGCGGAAATTATGGTCCAGGAGGTCGAACGCTTGAACAGGGTTATCAGCCAGCTCCTGGAATTCGCCCGGCCTATGAATATCCAGAAAAAAACAGCATCTCTCGAGGTGGTGATAAAGGATTCCCTCAAAATGGTGGAGGGAGATGCGCACCAAAAGGGAATAAAAGTGGATTTCAGCAATGATCCCCAGACAAAGGAGATACGATTTGACCCTGACAGGATCAGACAGGTACTTTTGAACCTGTACTTGAATGCCATTGAAGCTATGGAGAGCGGGGGGACCCTCTCGGTGACACTCAGGCAGGAAAATTATACTGATCGTTTAAAGATTATTGTGTCCGACTCAGGTAAAGGTATCAAAAACGAAGATCTGCCCCATCTGTTTGATCCGTATTTTACCACTAAACCTTCAGGTACCGGTCTCGGGCTCGCCATTGTCCACAAAATCATCGAATCCCACGGGGGCGAGGTCAGCGTTGAGAGTCGTTATGGAGAAGGCTCCACCGTAACAATTCGATTGCCTTACGGCAGAGGG